>NCDS01000198.1:3887-7391 GCA_002280315.1 Rhodobacterales bacterium 32-66-7
GATGATTTCGCCGCCCGCCTGGCCGCGATGCAGGAACTGGGCCTTGATGTCGAGATCCTGGAGGAGGACGCGCTTGCCAAGCTTGGCATGGGTGCGCTGCTGGGCGTGGGGCAGGGGTCGGAAAGCCCCTCCAAGGTCGTGGTCATGCAGTGGCATGGCGGTCCGAAGGGTGAGGCTCCGTTCGCGCTGATCGGCAAGGGGGTGGTGTTCGACACCGGCGGTATCTCCATCAAGCCTGCCGCCGGGATGGAGGATATGACCATGGACATGGGCGGGGCCGCCGTGGTTGCCGGTGTGATGCGCGCCCTGGCCCTGCGCGGGGCCAAGGCCAATGTCGTCGGCCTTGTCGGGCTGGTCGAGAACATGCCCGACGGTCGCGCCCAACGCCCCGGCGACGTGGTGAAATCGATGAAGGGCGACACGATCGAGGTGATCAACACCGATGCCGAGGGTCGCCTGGTCCTCGCCGACGTGCTTTGGTACGCGCAAGAGCGGTTCAAGCCCACCGGCATGATCGACCTTGCCACCCTGACCGGGGCGATCGTGGTGGCGCTGGGGCATGAAAACACCGGCGTTTTTGCCAATGATGACGGCCTTTGCAACGCGTTCCTCGCCGCCGCCAAGGCGGAAGGCGAGGGCGCCTGGCGCATGCCGATGGGGGAAGCTTATGACGCAAAGCTCAAATCCCGTATCGCCGACATGATGAACGTCGGTGGTCGCGATGGCGGGGCGATCACCGCGGCGCAGTTCCTTGCGCGGTTCGTCAGGCCGGATGTGCCGTGGCTCCATCTGGATATCGCGGGCACGGCTTCGACCAAATCCGACACCGCGCTTGCGCCCAAAGGCGCGACCGGCTGGGGGGTCATGGCGCTGGACCGGCTGATCCGCGACCGGTTCGAGGCGTGACGCTCCTCCCTCGCTGCGCGTCGGTCCTCGCGGCTGCGAAGAGCGGTCGAAGACCCGCGATGAGCCGGTCTTGCAAGGCCCGGTCATGGGCATAGTCCTGTTCTACCACCAGTCCCGCACCTCACCTGCCGACACGCTGGCGGTGAACCTGCCGCGCGCGCTGGCGCAGGGCTGGCGGGCGATGGTGCGTGGCACAGATGCCGGCGCGCTGGACCTTCTTGACGCCGATCTTTGGGCGAAAGGCGGCGACGACAGCTTTCTGCCGCATGGCCGTGAGGGCGGGCCGCATGACGCCGCCCAGCCGGTGCTTCTGGGGCAGGGCGCCCCGGTCAACGGCGCGCAGGTTCTCGCCCTGATCGACGGGGCCGAGGCGACCGAAGCCGAGTTTGCGCAGATGGAGCGGGTCTGGGTCCTGTTCGACGATGCCGACGAGATGCGAAAGACTCAGGCGCGCGTGCTCTGGAAAGCCGTCACCGCCGCCGGTCACGCCGCGCAATACTGGTCGGAAGAGGGCGGCCGCTGGGAGAAGAAGGCCGAAAGCGGCAACGCGTAATCATTGCCGCAGGATCAGCATATCCCCGGCAAACTCCATCCGGAACTGGCCAAGGTAGTCCATCCCCAGAAGCGAGCCGTCCATTTCGCCTTCGTTCACATAGGCGCGGAACCCTTCATTGCGGAACGGACCAAGCTCCACCACCGGCAGGGTCACTTGCGCGGTGCGGACCAGCCCGTTCGCTGTCATCGCCTCGCCGCGAAACTCCAGACTGTCCGCCGCAATCCCCAACCGTTCGGCGTCATCGAGGCTGAGGACCAGACCGGAGGCTCCGGTATCGACCATCAGCGTCACCGGGGTGTCGTTGATCGCGAGCTTGACGTAATAATGCCCGTCTGCCGAGCGTGGCACTTCGATCTCCCCCTCCGCCGTCAGGATCTGCTGCGGTAGGGCGCGGCTGCTGATGTCGGACCAAAGCCCGTAGCCCGCCATCACGCCCACGAAGATCAACCCCCAGGCCATCGCAAAGCGCAGGGCTTGCCCCAGACGCTGGCGAAACTCCACCAGCGCCCAGCCGCCAAGGGCAACCAGGATGATCGCAAGGTAGCCGATCCGGGCAATGGTATCGCCGTCCATCATCTTCCCCTCGTCCTCGATATGGGGCGGGTTGGCTGCAATGGAAATGACCTGCCAACCCCCGCACCATGAATTTTCGCCGAAAATTCTTGGGCTTTCACCCCAGGCTAGGCGGCGACGCTTTCCAGCTTTTCCTGCGCTGCGAGCCACATCGCCTCGGCCCGGTCAAGCGCGTTCATCACCTCGGCATACTTGCCGTTCCAGGTCATGAGTTCCCCCTTGCGGGCATCCTCATAAAGCGCGGGGTCGGCCAGTTTCTTCGCCAGCTTGTCGCGCATGTCGTTCAGCTTGGCGAGCCGCTCTTCGCATTTGCGGACCTCGGCCTTCAGGGCCAAGACCTCATCCCGGCTGATTTTCTTTTCCTTGACAACGGGTTGCGGGGCGGGCTTCACGTCATCCTCACCGGCCAGAAGCTGGCGGCGATAGGCCTCCAGATCCTCGGTATAGGGGGTCACCGCGCCACCCTTGACCAGCCAGAGCCGGTCCGCGACCAGACCCAGAAGGTGCATGTCGTGGGAAACGAGGATCACCGCGCCGGAATACTGGGTCAACGCCTCGACCAGCGCCTCGCGGCTTTCGATGTCAAGGTGGTTGGTCGGCTCGTCCAGGATCAGAAGGTGTGGCGCGTCGATCGTGGCGAGGAGGAGCGACAGCCGCGCCTTCTGCCCGCCCGACAGCCGCCCGACCACGGTTTCCGCCTGTTCGGCCATCAACCCGAACCCCGCCAGCCGGGCGCGGAGTTTGGCCTGCATTTCCGCCGGACGCAGGCGCTGGATGTGCTGAAGGGGGGTCTCGTCGATGTGCAGCTCATCCACCTGATGCTGCGCGAAATAGCCGATGCGGAGCTTGGAGGAGCGGGCATACTTCCCCTCAACCGCTTGAAGTTTGCCCGCCAACAGTTTGGAAAGCGTGGATTTCCCCTCACCATTGCGACCAAGAAGGGCGATGCGGTCGTCCTGGTCGATGCGCAGGTTCAGCTTTCTCAGGACCGGCGGGCCACCATAGCCGACCGCAGCACCGTCAAGGTTGATGATCGGCGGGGCAAGCTCTTCGGGTTCGGGGAAGGTGAAGACGACCTTCTTCGCCTCTTCCGGCGCGGTGATCGGGGTCAGTTTCTCCAGCATCTTGACGCGGGACTGCGCCTGCACGGCCTTCGACGCCTTGGCCTTGAACCGGTCGACGAAGCTTTGCAGATGCGCGCGACGGGCGTCGACCTTCTTCGCCTCGGCTTGCAGCACCGCGCGGCGTTCGGCCATCTGGCGGGCGAACTGGTCGTAGCCGCCTTGCCAGTAGGTGAGCTTGCGGTTGTCGAGATGCAGGATGCCCTGGACGGCGCGGTTCAGGAGGCCCCGGTCGTGGGAAATGATGAGGACCGTGTGGGGGTATTTCTGGAGGTAGCTCTCCAGCCAGAGTGCGCCCTCGAGGTCGAGATAGTTGGTCGGCTCATCCAGCAGCAGATAGTCGGGCTG
>NCDS01000199.1 GCA_002280315.1 Rhodobacterales bacterium 32-66-7
TGGTCGGCGCGATCTTCCTCTTTGCGCCTTTGCTCGCGCGTCAGCGGACCTGAACCTCGATCAGCCTTGGCCCCTCTTGCGGATGCGACAGGGCGTCGGTCAGGACTGCGGGGTCTGGCGGGATGGCCAGGAACGGCATGCCGCAGGCAAAGGCAAACGCCTCCATCGCGAGGGGGGAGGGTGAGCAGCCAAGGACCGGAACCTTGGCCGCCTCCATCGCCTCGGCAATCTCGCGGAAACCGGCGTTGTTCCAGACGACGAAGGTGATCGGCAGGTTTTCGTCCAGCGCGGTCCGCAGTTCGCCCGGGCTGAACTGGAGGCCCCCATCGCCAACCACGCAGATCACCGGCACGCCGGGTGCAGCAATCGACGCGCCGACCGCAGCCCCGGGGCCATAGCCCAAGGCTCCGTAACCGGTGGCGGCGTTGAACCAGCCGCCGGGGCGGTCGTGGTCGTAGTAGAGGTTTCCCGCATAGACCGGCTGGGTGCTGTCGCCGACGATGATCGCGCCGGGGTTGGCGGCACGGATCGCCTCGATCATCGCAAGCTGGCCGGGCAGGGCGGCGCCAAGGCTGGCAAGCTCGGCCCGGGCGGCCTGACGCGTCGCCTCCGCCCGGACCCCGCCCGAGCGGTTGGAGCGCAGGAGCATCGGCAACAGCGCCGCCATCACCGCCCCGGCATCACCGCGCAGGGCGTGCCTGGCCGGGTGGCGCGCCAGCTGGTCGGGGCAGATGTCGATGCGGATCATGCCCGACAGGTCAGGCACGCCGCCCTTGGCATACATGTCGTAATCGGTCGGCCCAAGCTCGGTCCCGATGGCAAGGATCTGGTCGGCCTCGGCCATCAGCTTCCGGACCGGGTCGATGCTGGGCGAGGCGGGGACGGACAGGCGGTGGCCTAAGGGCAGAATGCCGCGCCCGTTCACGGTCTGGATCACCGGGGCGTCGATCGATTCGGCCAAAGCCCGCAACGCCGCGCCATGGCCGCGCGTGCCGCCTCCGGCCAGGATGACCACCCGCTCGGCCGCGTTCAACGCGTTCGCCACGCCGCGCAGCCGACCGAACGGCAAGGGCACGGTGGCAAGGTCGGCGGGTGGGGGCAGCGCCGGGCAGCCAACGCCCATCATGTTGGTGGAGATCTGGATATGCGCGGGGCCCGGCCGCGCGCCGGTCATCGCGGCAAAGGCGCGGTCGAGGACATCGCCCAGCGTCTTCGGATCGGTCACCGTCTCGGAATGGCACAGCGTGGCCACCATCGCGCCCTGATCGGGAAGCTCATGCAGCCGCCCCAACCCCTTGCCCAGCGTATCCGACCGCCCAAGTCCCGACACCACCAGCATCGGAATCGAATCGGCCTTGGCCTGCGCCATGGCGGTCAGCGTGTTGGTGAGGCCCGGCCCGGTGATCACGAAGGCCACCCCCGGCTTGCCCGATACCCTGGCATAGCCGTCGGCCATGAAGCCCGCCCCCTGTTCGTGGCGCGGGGTGACATGGCGGATGGTGTCGCCAAGGGCGGCAAGGCCGCGGTAAAGCTCGATCGTGTGGACGCCGGGGATGCCGAACACCACCTCGACCCCGCGCGCGGCCAGACCCTCGACCAGACGGATGCCAACGGTGGTCATGCGGCATGGCCAAGCAAGGTCGCGGAATGCCGGGCGATGCGGGTTGCCGCTTCGGCGGTTCGGTCATCGGGCTGCGTCAGGCTTAGCCGCAGCCAACCGGCCAACCCGTCGCCGAAGCTTTCGCCCGGCATGACGGCCACCTGCTGCCGCTCCAACAGCCCCAGCGCGAAGTCGGTGCCCGAAAGCCCGGTGGCGCGGATGTCGACCAGCACGAACATCCCCGCCTCGGGCAGGTGAACCCGCAGGCCCGCCACCCCGTCCAGCGCCTTGGCGATCATGCCCGCGCGGTGGGAAAACCGGTCCACCATCCCCGCCGCAACCGGTGAGGGTTCCGAGACCGCCAGCGCCGTCATGTCGGCGATGAACGGCTGCGAGCCGAAAAGCATCGTCTCGGACAAGGGCAACAGCCGGGCGCAGAACTCCGCCGGGCCGACGCACCAGCCGGACCGGAACCCGGGCGCCGCGTGGGACTTGGAGATCGAGGAGGCCACCACCACGCGTTCGGCCAGATCAGGAAGGTCGAGCGGCGAGGCGAAGGCGACACCGGGAAACACCATGTCCTCGTAAACCTCATCCGACACGATCCAAAGGTCGTGCTGGCGCGCAAACTCTCCCAGCGCGCGGATGTCCTCGGCGCGCAGGACCGCCCCGGTCGGATTGTGCGGGGTGTTGAGCAACAGGAGCCGCGACCTGGGCGTCACCCGTGCAGCAAGGTCGGCCACCTGCATCCGGAAACCCTGTTCGGGATGCAACGGCACCGGCACCATCCGCGCGCCGGTCTGGGCGATGAGGCCCTCATAGGTGGCATACATCGGGTCGCCGATCAGCACCTCATCCCCGGCGTCGACCAGCGTGCGCAGGATGGCGTAAAGCGTGGTCTGGGTGCCGGGCAGGCACATGATCTGGTCGGCCCCGATGGCGCGTCCGCGCCGTTCGCTGTACCGGGCGGCGAGGGCCGCCACGACACCGGCTTCCCCGCGCCCGTTGGAATACCCCGTCCGGCCCGACGCCATTGCCGCCGCCGCCGCCTGAATGAACCGCTCCGGCGTTGGCACGTCAGGCTCGCCGATGGTCAGCTCGATCACCTCGGCCCCGGCGGCCTTCAGCGCGCGCGCCTTGGCATGCACCGCCCATTTCGCGCCACCAAGACCGTGCAGGCGATCGGTGACGGACGCATATCTCATGGCAGGGCCTTTCCAGGGTCAAAGGGCGGGGGCGCATGCGCCAGAAGATCAAGCCCAAGGATCGCCCCGATGGAGCGCAGGCCGATGACAAGCGGCTCGGCCGGGGCGAAGGCATGCGCGAGGATCGAACCTTCAAGCCAAAGCCCGTCGATCACCGCATTGCAGGCGATGGCCTCGGCGCGCAGCTGCGCGAGGGTGGCGTCGCGTGGCAGGGCCGCGATCAGGGATTGGAGCACGCCGCGGTAATCGAGATAGACCGCCTCATGTACCGCAAGAAGTTCGGGGTCGCTTTGCACCTTGTGCATGTAGCCCGCCCAAAGACCCACGGCACCCGCCTCCATCACCGGGGGGCGCAGCGATGTGGCGATGAACGCGGCCAGCCGTTCCTCGGGTCCCGCCCCCACCGTTTCCAGCGCCTCGGCACTTTGCACCGTCATTCCCTGCATCAGCGCAAGGTAGGCCGCGCGCACGAGGTCTTCCTTGGACTGGAAGTAATGCCGGATCAGCCCGGCGGTCACCCCGGCGCGGGCGGCGATGGCCCGGACGGTGGCCGCAGCGGTCCCGCCTTCGGCCACAAGGACCTGCGTCGCCGCGATCAGATCGGCGCGCCGGGTCTCTTCGGTTTCGCGGCGAAAGGGGCGTCGGACGGTCGGTTGCATGGCCCCACATCTGCCCGATTTGTTGTACGATTGTAGAGTCCGTTCCCTGCAGTCCAAAGTCAATGCGTCGCAAGCCGGCACCGATGTCATGCGCGGCCCGCAACGTAAGCTCTCCGTCCAGTTCGATGTGCAGATGGACGAAAACCCGGCTGCCGGCGGTGCGGGTCTTCAGGTCGTGAAACCCAAGGACGCCGGGCCAGGTCCGGGCCAGATCGGCAATCCCCGCGACCAGCCTTGGGTCGGCGGCCCGGTCCATCAGCGCGTCCCAGGCCCCCTTGCCGATCCCAAGTGCCCCGTAAGCCAGAAAGCCCGAAGCGGCCAGTGCCACCACGGCATCAAGCCAGCCGGTCCCGACCCAGCCCGACACCGAAAGCGCGACGATGGCCCCGACGCTGGGCAGAAGGTCGCCAAGGTAATGCAGCCGGTCCGCCGCAACCACCCGGCTGCCCGTCCTGCGGGCAACCCGTCCCTGCCACCAGACCAGCGCCAGCGTCAGCGTGATCGAGACGCCCATGACCACGACCCCACGCCCCTCGGCGGCAAGCTGGTGCGGGACCGGAGCCAGAAGCCGCAGCACCGCCGTCCAGGCAATCGCCCCCGCCGAGGCAAGGATCACCGCCGCCTGCGCCAGCGCCGTCAGATCCTCGACCGAGGTGTGGCCGAAAGCGTGGTCATCATCGGCGGGCAGGGCGGCGTAAAGGATGGCAACCGCCGCCGCCAGCGACATCATCAGATCAAGCGCCGAGTCGGCCAGCGACGCCGCGATGGACAGCGACCCGGTCTCACCCAGCGCCCACAGCTTCAGCGCGACCAGGACGGCTGCCACCGCGACCGAGGCAAGGCCCGCCGACAGCGCAAGCGGCAGGGTGCGGTCACTCGACCGTTTCATCCGCGCCCACTCCCCAGATCGTCGATTTGTGCATCCAGCCCCGCTGGCCGTCCATCGCGATGCGGCACCAGTCGTCGCGGCAGGTCAGCACCCGCCCGATGACCCCGACCTCGGCCTGGGCCACCAGAAGCGCGCTTTCGTTCGGGGCATCCCTGATCTCGGCCATGTCCCGGGTCACCAGCACGGTCCGGACACCGGACAAGAGGGCATAATGGACCCAACCGCCCGCGCCCTCGCTATCCTCGACCCGGCGCCAGTTCTCATACTCCGCGGTGATCATCAGGGGCATCCCTTCGCGGGTGAAGACCCAGTCGATGCGGTGGGTCAACCCGGGACCGCGGCGGGCGTTCCCCTCGCTTCCCTTCAGGGACACGAACCGCGGCAGGGGCAGGTTGGTCACGCAGCCGACATCGGGCTGGCAGGTTGCAGCGGGCGGTGCGTCCGAGGCGGTGGCGGGCGCGCTTTCCTGTGCCGGCGCTGTCTGTGCCAGCAGCACCAGCCCGAAGGCCAGCCCGCAGATGAACCGTTGCCTGTGCCGCTGCATGTGCTCAGCCCTGAACCCGTGCCTCTTTTCGTCGGTCCTCGCGACCCCGTTTCACCGGTGCGCCCGAAAGACCGAACCCGGGGCTTGTGCATCACCCCGCTTGGCCTCACCTTGGCTGAAGAATGCCGGATTTGAAAGGGCTCGATCCGGACCAGTCGGAGAGTTGAGACATGTCCGCCACCCGTTTGACCGTGGTCGTGACGCGCCGCCTGCCCGAACCGGTAGAGGCGCGCATGCAAGAGCTGTTCGATGTCGATCTGCGCGATCCCGACGCCCCGATGAGCCGGGATGACCTGGCCGAGGCGATGCGGCGCGCCGACATTCTGGTGCCGACGATCACCGATGTGATCGACGCAAGCCTTCTGGCGCAGGCGGGCGACAAGCTGAAGCTGATCGCCAATTACGGTGCGGGCGTCGATCATATCGACATCGCGACTGCGCGGCAGCGCGGCATCATCGTGACGAACACGCCCGGCGTGATGACCGATGACACCGCCGACATGGTGCTGGCGCTGATCCTCGCGGTCACCCGCCGCATTCCCGAAGGCCTGCACCTGATGCAGACGGGCGGCTGGACCGGCTGGTCGCCGATGGGAAACCTGGGGGGACGGTTGGGCGGGCGGCGGCTTGGCATCCTTGGCATGGGCCGGATCGGCCAGGCGGTGGCGCGGCGGGCGCGGGCCTTCGGGCTCCAGGTGCATTACCACAACCGCAAGCGCCTGCGGCCCGAAACCGAGGCCGAGCTTCAGGCGACCTGGTGGGAAAGCCTGGACCAAATGCTTGCAAGGATTGACATTCTGTCGATCAACTGCCCGCATACGCCCGCCACGTTCCACCTTCTCAACGCGCGGCGGCTGCGGCTGATGAAACCCTCGGCCGTGGTGGTGAACACCAGCCGGGGTGAGGTCATCGACGAAAACGCCTTGACCCGCGCCCTCCGCGCGGGAGAGCTTGCCGGGGCCGGACTTGACGTCTACGAACGTGGTGGCGAGATCAATCCGCGTCTCCGCGATCTGCCGAATGTGGTCTGCCTGCCCCATATGGGATCGGCGACGCTGGAGGGGCGAATCGATATGGGCGAGAAGGTTCTGATCAACATGAAGACTTTTGCCGATGGTCACCGCCCGCCCGATCAGGTGGTGCCGGGGCAGTTCTAAGGCCCTGAAAACCGCCACGTTGTGCCATTCAAGCAACGCTGGGGCGCTGTGATGGGGGAAAATCACGTTACCGGTTGAAGCGACTTTCTGCAGCGGCTACCGTTTATCACGCCCTGTCAAATCGGCGGGAACGTCGCAAAACCTGGAGTATATCATGAAAAAAATCATCACGTCGGTCATGGCTCTGACCCTCGGTGCCTCGGCCGCAATGGCTGGCGGTCCGGTCGTTATCGAAGACACCACTGAAGTTGTGGCCGACAAGCCGGCAACGTCGGTTGGCGTTCTGCCGCTGCTCATCGGCGCGATCATCATCGGTGCCGTTCTGCTGAACAACGACGACAACAGCAACGAAAACTGATCTTCGGGGCAGACCGTCAGGCCTGCCTGACGCTGCCTGGAAATTGGCCGAACCGAAGCTGCTTCGGTTCGGCCTTTTTCATTGGTGGATCGCCGCGCTGCAACCGGGCCGCACCCCCCTTGTCCGGGCTTGCCCGGCCTGGCAATGGCGGTTAACGATCTCCCCTCAACCCATGCTGCAAAAGGAACTGCCATGACCAAGATTATCGCTTCGATGCTGGCCGCCAGCATTGCCCTGTCGGCCACTTCTGCGTTTGCCGGCGGCCCGGTCATCATCGAAGACACCACCGAAGTCGTGGCCGAAAAGCCCGCCTCGTCGATCGGTGTCCTGCCGCTGCTGATCGGCGCGATCGTCATCGGCGCGGTGCTTTTGAACAATAATGATGATGAAGAAGAAGGACGTATATTCATCGAACCGGATCCGATCACCCAGGTTCAGTGACCGTCGTTCGCCACCTCATCTGATCTGTCAAGAGAGAGTACGCCATGAACCGGAGTCCTGCCGTCCTGCTTGCGGCCGCTCTTGGTGTTGTGGCGAGCCAGTCACAGGCGGGTGGCCCGGTCGTCATGGAAGACGCTGAAGAGGTTGTGGTGGGAAAGCCTGCCTCGACGGAGGGCATTCTGCCCGTCCTGATCGGGATCGTGGTGATCTGTGCGCCGGTGTGCAACACCGGCGACGCCGAAGAAGCCGAGCAGCAGCCGATAGGCTGACGCTGTTGACGAGGCGGCCGGGCGATTGTCCCGGCGGCCTCGTCGTCATCGATCGCCCTGCGATGGGACGGGTCGACAGCGACCCGCCGGCGACGCTGCCCGCAATTGCATCAAGTTTGATT
>NCDS01000200.1 GCA_002280315.1 Rhodobacterales bacterium 32-66-7
AACGCCCGCGCCTCGCCCGCGTCGAGCCAGTCGGTCAGCGCACGGATCGGCCTTGTCTCGCAGAACGGATAGACGAGGAATTCGTCCACATCGACCGTCAGGCACCAACGGTCATGCCCATGCCGCCGCAGAAGATGCATAAGCCAGTCCATCCCGAACCGCGACTGCCCGTAACCGGCCCGGGTCGACCACAAGGACACGTCCGGCTGGGCGGCAAGATACTCCCGACTGCCGTCGTCCGAGCCATTGTCGACCAGCAGGAAATGGTCAATGCCAAGCCTGCGGTAGTATTGCAGGAAATAGGGCAGCCGCACCCGTTCGTTGCGCAGGGTGGCAAACAGCAGGATCGGCTGCGGGGGGCAGCTCGCCAGACGGTTGGCGACCGGTTGCAACTGGCGCCGGCGGCGAAAGGCGCGGACCAGCAGATACTGCCGCCGGACGCGCAGGCGGTAGGCAGAGGTCAGGCCCATCTATGCCCCCCCGTCATACCCAGCCCCCGCGTGACATCAGCCCCAACGCCTCCATCTGCCGCCAGCCGGTAAAGCGGCGCGAGGCTGCGTGGTGCAAGGTCGGGTCGTCGGTCAGCCGATCGTAATAGGCGGCATATTGCGCGCCATCGGCAAAATGCTCCCCCCGTGCCTTTTCCTCGGCCGAGCGGGGGATGATGCCCGGCAGGAACTTGGTGTGAAGCAGGACGGCCGAGGTCACCTCACCCCCGTCGGTCGCGTAAACCTCATTCAGGTGCGGCGGCAAAAGCGCATGGGTGGAGTTCACATAGGCATAGCGCCAGTGCCAGCGCACCAGCGGCGTCTTGTTCAGGGTGGGCGCGCGGCGGGGTTGGCTGGCAAAGAAGGCGCGGGCGCGGGCCCCGCCCTGGATCCACAGGTTGCGCATCCGGGGCTGGATCTGCACCTGATAGTTGCCGCAATCGAACCACGGCAGATGCAGGATCGGATCGTCGCCCGGCGCATGACCGCTGTCCGACACCGGGCCTTCGGGATACATGTCCACCGTCAGCGCCCCAAGCGAGGCGCGCCCCTGGCCGTCCAGCCAGTCGGTCAGCGCCTGCAGGGCGCGGGTCTGCCAATGCGGGTAGATCAGCACCTCATCGGCATCGAGCGTCAGGCACCAGTGCCCGTGGCCATGCCGGAGCATCAGCCAGGTCAGCCAGTCCATCCCGAACCGCGCCGCCTTGTAGCTGGCCTGGGTCTGCCAAAGCGACACGTCGGGCTGATCGGCCAACAGCGCCGCGGTCCCATCGGTGCTGGCATTGTCGACGATCAGAAAGTGCCCGACACCCAGCCGCCGATTATGCGCGAGAACAAAGGGCAGGCGGTCAGCTTCGTTGCGCAGGCAGAGAAAACACAGGATGTCGCCGGGTCGTATCGCCCCGGTCCGGTCAACCTGGCAGGTCATCTGGCGGCGGCGGCGAAAGGCCCGAACCAACAGCGCGCGGCGACGCAGCCGCAAGCGGTACGCATCCCAAAGCCGCATCGCAGCGGTGGGGCCGGGCGGGCTGTCGTGTCGCATGGGGGCCATCGTCGGCGTCCCGGGCTCCAAGACCTACTGCGCCGCTTTCGCTTGCGCGAAATAGCCGTGCAGGAAGTCGGCAAATTCGTCCTTGAGGTCGGGGCGCGCCAGACCGAAGGCCACCGTCGCCTGAAGGAAGCCGACCTTGGTGCCGCAGTCGTAGCGCTGGCCCTGAAAGCGCAGACCGAAGACGCCCTCGGCGCTGCCGGTTTCCTCGGCGATGGCGTCGGTCAGCTGAATCTCGCCGCCCGCGCCGGTCTTGATCCGGTCAAGGTTCGACATGACCCTGGGCGTCAGGATGTAGCGGCCGATCACAGCCAGGGTCGAGGGCGCATCCTCGGGCTTCGGCTTTTCGACCATGCCCTTCACCCGCACGACCGTGCCCCGATCCTCGCCGATATCAAGGACGCCGTAGCTTGAGGTGCGGTGCGGCGCGACCTCCATCGCGGCGACCATGCAGCCGCCGGTTTCGGCATGCATCTCGACCATCTGTTGCAGGCAGGGGCGGTCGGCGGCGATCACGTCATCGGGGAGGAGAACGGCAAACGGTTCATCCCCGATCAGGCGGCGCGCGCACCAGACCGCGTGGCCCAGACCCATCGGCCGGTTCTGCCGGACATAGGCGATGGCGCCCGAGTCCATGTTGGTATGGCGCAGAACCTCCAGGAGGTCGGCCTTGTTCTTGCGGCGCAGCTCGGCCTCAAGCTCGGGCGCGTCGTCGAAGTAGTCCTCCAGCGCCGACTTGCCGCGGCTGGTGACGAAGATGAATTCGGTGATCCCGGCCGCCCGCGCCTCATCGATCGCGTATTGGATCAGGGGGCGGTCGACGAGGGTCATGATCTCTTTCGGGATCGACTTGGTGGCCGGCAGAAAGCGCGTTCCCAATCCGGCGACTGGGAAGATGGCCTTGGTGATCCTGGTCGTTGTCATCTCATGTCCGTTTCTGGCTGCAGCCAGCTGCGCGTCTGTCGTCAATCCGGATGATTTCGCAGGTGAATTTGGCCTTATCCGGGCGCGTCGGCGGCATCTGCGTGTTGGCAGATCGGTCGATCCGTCCGGCTGCTGTCATCGTCCTATGCATCAACAATCACGCTATGGCCACCTTATTGCAGGGCTTTTGCCATATCGTGAAGCATCGTTTCAATCACGGCGACGTCCGAGGGGTTGTTCAGCTCCCAGAACTGGCGGCCCTGCGCCATCACCTCGACACAAAGGAGCGGTCGGCCCTGTTCCAGAAAGCGCAATTGCTCCAGCCCTTCCAGCGTCTCGAGAGGGCCCTGGGGCCAGCCTGTATAGGCCGCAAGCGCTGCGGGGCGGTAGGCGTAGACGCCGACATGGTGAAAGACCGGTGTGGGGTCGTCCGGGGCATGACTGCGCCCGGTGTAGGGGATCACCTCCTTCGAGAAGTAAAGCGCCCGCCCCCCGGCCCCGAAGACCGCCGTGGTCCCGCCGACCCGACCTGCCCGCCGGTCCGCCAGAAACCCCGCCACCGCCCGCCCGTCACAGCGCAGGACCGGGGTCGCGACCTCGGCCTCCGGGTCGGCGACAAGACCCGCGACAAGCGCTTCGACAAACCAGGGCGGGGTCAGGGGGGCGTCGCCCTGCAGGTTCACGATCACATCGTAGCCGGGCAGGGCCAGCGCCACCTCGGCGCAGCGTTCGGTGCCGTTCTGCGCGTCGGGGGAGGTCATCACCACCTCCGCCCCGAAAGCGGTCGCATGATCGGCGATGCGGGCGTCATCGGTCGCCACCACCACCCGGTCGATACCCTTGACCGCCATCGCGGCCTCCCAGCTGCGGCGGATCAGGGTTTTCTCGCCATCGGGACCGCGCAGGGTGACCAGGGGCTTGCCCGGATAGCGGGTGCTGGCATAGCGGGCGGGAATGGCGATCAGGGTCTTCATTTCAGCTGCACCCCCGGCGCATAGGCGATGAAGAACGGGTTGTCCCAGCCGGGTTTGCCATAGGCCAGGGGCTGGTGGTCATCGAACCGCACCACATGCCCCCCCGCCCCGCGCAAGACGGCATCCCCGGCGGCAGTGTCCCATTCCATCGTCCGACCCAGCCGGGGGTAAAGGTCCGCCTCGCCGCTTGCCACCAGACAGAACTTGAGGCTTGAGCCGGCCGAGGTCATGTCCCGCACCTGGTAGCGGGCGATATAATCATCGGTCGCCTGGTCGCGGTGCGATTTCGACGCCACCACCATCAGCGCTTCATTGTCAGGCGCAGACTAGAACAACCGACCCTGCGCCGGGGCATAGACGATGCCCGCCACCGGAACCCCGTCGCGGACATAGGCGATGTTCACGGTGAAATCGCCCCGGCGCTGCACGAACTCTTTCGTGCCGTCGAGGGGGTCGACGATCAGAAAGCTGCGCGCGGTCTGGGCGTGGCTGGCGGCCTGCTCCTCGGTGACCAGCACCACATCGGGAAACGCAGCGCGGAGCCCGGCGGAAATGAGCGCATCGGCGGCCTCATCCGCCTCGGTCACCGGGCTTGCATCGCTTTTCGACCGCACCGTGAAGTCCGGGCTGTTGTAGACAGCCATGATCACCTCGCCCGCCCTCAGGGCAAGACGGCGCATCACGGGCACGAGGGTGGCAAGATCCATCACTTCTCCTGGACAGGCGCGTGCCTGTTGAAACTGCGTTGCACTGCCTTTATCCTTCGCGCCTAACGGATCGGCAAGGTTTCCCGGTCAGGGTTGCCCGCACCACCGGGAGTGTTTGCCGATGTTCCGACCCCAGACCCGTCGCAGTTCCAAGCTGAACACCGGCTTCGAGACGTTGGAGCTGATCTTTCACGCCGCCGTCCGGCAGGTGCGGAAATCGAACGGCAATGCGGTCCTCGGCATGGTCATCTCGGTCGTGCAGGCCATTCTCTTGGTCCTGACGATGTATTTCCTGTTCGATCTGTTGGGCATGCGGCGGATCGCGGTGCGGGGCGACTTCATGCTTTACGTGATGTCGGGCGTCTTCATGTTCATGACGCATGTCAAGGCAATCGGCGCGGTGTCCGGGGCTGACGGGCCGACCTCGTCGATGATGATGCACGCGCCGATGAATCCGATCATCTCGATCAGCGGGGCGGCGCTCGGGTCGCTTTACCAGCAGACGCTGTCGGCCTCTGTGGTGCTGTTCTTCTATCACACCGTCTTCACCCCGATCACGATCGAGTTTCCGGTCCAGACCGCCGGCATGTTTCTTCTGTCCTGGATCTCGGGCGTGGGGATCGGCATGGTGCTCTTGTCCGCGCGGCCCTGGCAGCCCGAGCTTGTGTCGATCCTGGGCGGCCTGATCATGCGGCTCAATGTGATCGCGTCGGGCAAGATGATGCTGGCGAACAACACCAGCCCTGCGGTCCGCAGAATGTTCGACTGGAACCCGTTGTTTCACACCATCGACCAGGGGCGGGGGTTCATCTTCCTGAATTACGTGCCGCGCTATACGTCGATCGACTATGCGGTCTACGCCACGCTGGTCTGCGTCACCATCGGCCTCATGGCCGAATTCTTCACCAGGCAATACGCCTCGGCAAGCTGGAACAAGCGGCGATGATCCGATTGGCATTTCTTCTTCTGGCGCTGTCGCTGCGGCCGCTGTTTGCGCAGGACCTGCCGGCGCAGTTCCGGGTCGATGGTGTCTCCGCCGACGACATGCTGAACATCCGGGCAGAGCCGCGGGCAAGCGCGGACCGGATCGGCGCGCTGGGGCCTTACACGACCAATGTCGAGGTCCTCTCCCTGTCCGAGGACGGGCGCTGGGGCCGCGTCGGGATGCCCGAGGGGAACGGCTGGGTCGCCCTGCGCTACCTGGTGCGGCAGGACGTGCCGGAGGGTCAGGTGATCCCGCGACCGCTGTCCTGCCTGGGGACCGAGCCGTTCTGGAGCCTTGGCCTGTTGCAGCGGGGGGACGAGTTCCAGCGTATGGGCGAAGACCGCGCCGACCTGGGCCGCCTCGGAGAAATTGACTGGGATGCAGTGCAGGCCAGAAACTGGCAGCACTGCAAGGAAGGGAAACAGGCAGAATTTCTTATGGAGCTTAGTTTCCCCTGGCACTTGGTCGAACGCATCGGCGTCCGTTCCCGGGTGACAGCCGAGCAGGTTGCTCATACACTTCCGGTCC
>NCDS01000005.1 GCA_002280315.1 Rhodobacterales bacterium 32-66-7
AAGGCGCAAAGAGGAAGATCGCGCCGACCATCACGGCGGCAAAAACAAAGGCCATCCGCAGACCGAAGGCCCCGGCGATCAGGCCCAGAAGCGGCGGGCCAAGGAAATAGCCGAAGTAACCAAACAGCGTCGCCCGTGCCACCGCCCGGGCGCGGACCTTCGGGTCGCTTAGCTGCCCCACCAGCGAAAACGCCGTGGGGGCAAGCACCGACGCGCCGATGCCCATCACGATGAACCCGGCATAGGCCATCGCCGGCCCCCCAGCCTGCGAGGCGATCAGCGCGCCGATTGCCGCAATCACCGCCCCGCAGCGCAGGATCAGGAAGGCGTCCACCTTGCCCGCCAGCCACTGCCCGCCCAGCCGCGCAAACCCCATGGTCAGCGCCAGCGCGGCAGGCCCCAGCGCCCCCTCCTCGGGGCTGCCGCCAAGCGTCTGCTCGATATGGAGGGCGGACCAGTTTTCCGCCGCATTCTCGGTCATGAAGGCGATGAGGACGATCCCGCCACCGATGACCGGCACGAGGCCCAGCGGCAGGGCGGTGCCGTCACGGGGCTTGCGCAACCCCTCGATCCGACCGTCACGCTCGATCGCGGCAAGGGCGCACAGAAGTCCCACCCCGGCCATCGTGCCCATCACCCACCCCGGCCCCCAACCGGCCCCGCGCAACACCCCGGTCAGGATTGCCCCACCGGCATAGCCGAAGGAGTAGACCGCATGGGCAAGGTTCATCAGATGCAGCCCCCGCGCGGTTTCCATCGCCGAAACGCGGGCGTTCATCAACACATCGGTAAGGCCCGTCCCCGCCCCCGCACAGGCCATGGCCAGCGGGAAAAGCCATAGCGCCGAGGCTTGGCCGGGCAGCGCGAAGGCCCCGGCCATCAGGGCCACCGACAGCGGCAAGGCCGCCCGCCCAAGCGCCGCACCAAAGGCGGGGGCGAGCAACATCGCGGTAATGGCGGCCATCGGCGTGAAGAAGATGAGAAGGCCAAGCTCGGCCTCCTTGACACCCAGCATCGCCATCAGGCCCGGCAGCACGGCCGCAAACGTGCCCCAAAGGACACCCATCGCCGCAAAGGCCGCCAGGGCGGGCCGGGCATAGGCAAGGGTAAGGCGGGGCGACATCCTGGAACTCTCTGACTACCGGCACCAAGGCATAGCGACACCCGCGCGCCCCGGCCATCCCAGCCGCGACGCCTCCCCTCTCGCGACCGCCAGAATTTCTCGGCGAAAAATTTTGGCGCAGGGCCGCTGGTGCGGGCAAGACTTCGCGCTTTCCTTCCCGACGATTCGTCGCTATAGCCCCCCGGTCGCGCCATGCACCCTTGGAGGATGGCGGACTTATAAATGGAGAGACCCTATGGCACGCGAGATCGTTGATCTTCTGGCCGAGGTACGGACGGGGACAGGCAAGGGGGCCGCCCGTCAAGCCCGTCGTGACGGCACCGTACCCGGCATCATCTATGGCGACGGGGTTCCCCCGCAGCCGATCAGGATGAAATACAACTACCTGCTGACCAAGCTCAGGCAAGGCCGTTTCCTGCAGACGCTGTTCAACCTCAAGGTCGAGGGGCAGCCCGACGTTCACGTCGTCTGCCGCAGCGTCCAGCGCGATGTGGTCAAGGACCTGCCGCTGCATGTCGATTTCATGCGCATCCACGATGACAGCCGGATCGAGCTGTTCATCCATGTCACCTTCATCAACCACGAGGCCAGCCCCGGCCTCAAGCGCGGCGGCACCCTGACCGTCGTCCGTTCCGAGGTTGAGCTTGAAGTGACGGCAGGCGACATTCCGGATCACATCACGGTCGACCTGACCGGCAAGCAGATCGGCGATGTCATCCATATCGACGACGTGGTGCTCCCCGCCGGGGCGAAGCCGACGATCGCGCGGAACTTCGTGATCGCGAACGTGGCAGCACCTGCGGGTCTTGCCGCGGTCGAGGATGAAGCCCCAACCGCCTGAGGCGGACCCTGATCCTTGCGCGCGGGGGGCCTTTCGGTCCCCCGTTTGCGTTCAGCCCGCCATGTCGCGCCGATAGACCAACGTGGCCCCCTTGGTCCCCAGGCCCTCGGGCTGAAAGCCCTGCGCTTCAAGCTGGCTGCACACTTCGGCCACCCCTTCGGGTCCGTAAAGGGTCGGATGCACCTCGACCACAACCAGCCGGACGCCGGTCATGGGGGTGGCGAGAGCCGCAAGCTCGGCCCCTTCGATGTCGCAACAGATCAGCGTCGGGCAATGCGTCGCCAGAAGATCGGCCAGGGGGAGGGCGGGCACCTCGATCACCTTGGCATGGGGGGACCAAGCCGAAGGTCCTCGCAGCGCGCTGGCCCAGAAGGCGGGGCGCTGGCCGAACTCGACCATGCCGGTCGCCCCGCCCGTCACCGCCCCCGACTCCAGCCGTGCATCTGGAAAGCCGTTGGCATCCAGGTTCCGCCGCGCCAGGGCCAGCGTTCCCGGCGCAGCTTCTACCCCGGTGACCGCCGACCCACCGACCACCCCGGCCGCCAGCGCACACAGAAACCCGATCCCGGCCCCAAGGTCCATGAAGCGGTCGCCGGGCCGAAGATGGGCAAGGATCGCGTTCGCCTCCTGATGCTCGTACCGGCCGGAGGCAAGGGCGCGGCCAAGCCCGCCCTTCAGCGCGGTTTCGGGGACTGTCAGGGTAAGGCCACGCAAGGTGATCTTGGGCATCAAGGCTCCGTAGTCCGTTGCAAGGGGGGTCGGTTGCGGGTGGGGTCGGTTGCGGGGCGGGCCTTTCCGCCGCTATACCGGCAGCGTAAAGCCGGGTGCCAGCCCCGTCCAGCCGCAGGAGACATGCGATGAAACTATGGGTCGGCCTTGGCAACCCCGGGGCGAAATATGCGGGCAACCGGCACAACATCGGCTTCATGGCGCTGGACCGGATCGCCGCCGACCACGGCTTTGCCCCCTGGCGCAAGGCCTATCAAGGTCTGGTCGCCGAGGGGCGGCTTGGGGCCGAGAGGGTCGCGCTTCTGAAGCCCGAAACGTTCATGAACCTCTCCGGCCAGTCGGTGCAGGCGGCGCTGACGTTCTGGAAACTGCCCCTCTCCGAGGTGACGGTCTTTCACGACGAGCTTGACCTTGCCCCCGGCAAGCTGCGCCTCAAGGTCGGCGGCGGGCATGCCGGGCACAATGGCCTTCGCTCCATCCACGGGCATCTGGGTGAGGGGTACGCGCGGGTGCGGCTGGGGATCGGGCATCCCGGCGTGAAAGAGGCGGTCGCGGCCTATGTGCTGCACGATTTTGCCAAGGCGGACGCCGACTGGCTGGAGCCCCTTTTGCGCGGGATGTCCGACGGGGCCGAGGCGCTTGCTTCGGGCGACGGCCAGCGGTTCATGAACGCGGTCGCGCTGCGCACCGCGCCACCCCGGTCTTCGACGACGACGCCCGCCCCGGAGCCGGCGACGCCCCGCCCGCCCGCCGGAAACGCCGACCCGAAGCCCGATCCAAAGGCTGAGCCTAAGCCCGACCCGAATCCCGACAACCGCAGCCCGATGCAAAAGCTCCTCGACCGGTTCCGGTGACCGAAGGCTCCGACAAGCGGCCCAGACAAGCGGCCCTAACCGCGCGGAAGAAGGCCTGCCAGCGCGCGCGACACCAGCGACGATACCGCCGGACGCTCCACCGCCACGAAGGGCAAGGGACGGCAGAGTTCCATCGCCGCCAGTCCCACTCGGGCGGTCAACGCCCCGTTGACGACGCCCTCGCCGAACCGGCGCGACAGTTTGGACAGGACCCCGCCCCCGGCAACCGACCCGATCATGTCATCGGTCAGCGCCAGCGCCCCCGCCGCCAGAAGCGACGCGAACACCCGCCGCAACAGGCGCAGGCTGCCAAAGCTGCCGGACCGCCCGCCATAAATCTCGGCAATGCGGCGGATCATCCGCAGGTTGGCAAAGCCCGCCACCGCCACATCGGCCAGCGCAAGATGGACCAGGGCGGTCACGGTCGCCACCTGCCTCGTCGCAGCCTCGACCACCAGCCGCGCCTCGACGTCTAGGGGGGCCAGAACCTCACGTTCGGCCAGGGCCAGCAGGGCGTCGGCATCCATGACATCTACCTCGCGTTCGGCCAGACGCGCGCGGCCCCAGGCGGTATCGCCCCGCGCGGCGTAAAGCCGGGTGATCGCCTGCACCACCTGCCGCGCGGCCTGAAGGTCCGCCGCCCGGCCCGCGCCGATCGCCCCCGCCCGAAGGTCGTCCAGCCGACGCAGCCGCAGGAACGCCGCCCATTCGCGCATCGCAAGGACGGTCGCCGACAGGACCGCAAAGGTTACCAGCACAAAGGCGACCCAGCCCAGCACCACATTCCGCGCCAGAAGGCCGGTGACGAAATCCCAGGCGGCCACGCCGAGCGCAAAGGTGAAAAGTGTCGTGAAGGCCCAGACCGCAAAGCGCCGCATCCCGCCACCCCTGGCCTGCGACAGGGCTCCGACCGCCTGCATCGCCTGCCCCTCGGGCAAGGCATCCGGCACCGGGGGTGCGGCAGAAGGATCAGCCGCCGCGTCGATCTCTTGCAGGAAGGGCTTGGGCGGGCGGGTCACAGCCGGTCTCCGATCAGGAACTGCACGGCCCGGTCCAGGCGGATATGCGGCGGGCCTTCGCCGGGCTTCAGGGTCAGGCGGGCGGGGGCGAAGGCCATCAGGTCATAATCGGCATCGAGCCAGGCTTCGGCCCCCTCCCGCGCGGGAGACAACAGGCGGGCGGGGTCGGCGGGCAGAAGGCCCGGATACATCACCGCAGGCTTGCCCGTCGCCAGCAACGTGCCCCGGACGGCGGGCAAAGACTCACCGTCGCGCAGGGCAGTCTCTTCGACCGTTGCACGCAGACTGGCAAGCGACAGCGCCTCGGTCCGGGCACCGGAAAAGTCGGCGCGGGACTTCGCCTCGGCCAGAAGGGCTGCGGTGATCGCGGTCAGCGCGGGGTGCTGTTCGTGATGCAGATGATCGGCCTTGGTGGCGGCAAAGAGGATCCGTTCCACCCGCCGCCCGCCAAGAAGCCCGGTCAGCCAGCCGTTGCGGCCGGGGCGGAAGCTGGCCAGAACATCGGCCATCGTGCGGCGCAGGTCTTCGACCGCGCGGGGGCCCTGATGGATCGCACCAAGCACGTCGATCAGCACGATCTGCCGGTCGATCCTGGCGAAGTGGTCGCGGAAGAACGGGCGGACGACGCGGGATTTATAGGCCTCGAACCGCCGCTCCATCTCACGCCACAGGCAGGCGCGCGGGGTGTGGGCGGGCTTCGGCAAGGGCGCAAAGGTCAGGACCGGGGACCCGGCAAGATCGCCCGGCAAAAGGAACCGCCCTGGGGTGACATCGACCCGGCCCGCGTCCCGGGCGGCGGTCAGGTAGGCGGTGAAACTGTCCGAAAGGGCCCGCAGCCTGCCCTCGTCCAGCCGGAGTGCGCCATCCTCGGCCCGGGCGAAGGCGATGAAATCGGCAGCCTCGGGGCGTTTGGCAAGGCGGGCCAAGGTCGCATCGGACCACTGGTCATAGCTTTGATCGAGAAGGCCAAGGTCCAAAAGCCACTCACCCGGGTAGTCCACGATATCGAGATGCAAGGTGCGGGGCGACTTCCAGCTGGCAAAGAGGCCAGAGGGCCGCACCCGGAACGACAACCGCAGTTCTGAGATCGCGCGGGTCGAGGCTGGCCAGCGCGGCGCGTCACCGGTCAGGGCAGCCAGATGCCCTTCGTAATCAAAGCGCGGCAGGGTCACGTCGGGCTGGGGTTGCAGGTAGACGGCGTCGATCCGCCCCTCAGCTTGCGCCTTGAACTGGGGCATCCGCCCGCGTTGCAGAAGGTTGGCAACCAGCGCCGTGATGAAGACCGTCTTGCCCGCGCGCGACAGGCCGGTCACGCCCAGCCGCAGGGTCGTGTCAAGGAAGGTCTCAGAGAGGGTCGCCCCCGCCCCTTCGATCCCGCGGGAGATCCCGTCCGTCAGTCCGGAAAATGCCACCGCGGAACCCCTTGCTGTCCGCGGTCAGGATAAGCCCCTGGAACGCGGATTGGTAGGGGGTGGGCCGGGACGAATGCCCGAATGGCAGTTGGCAGCGCATTCACAAGCCCTGCGATCCGGTTTAGGGAGGCCTCCATGCCCCGCTATGCGCTTCAGATCGACTATCACGGTGGACCCTTTGCGGGCTGGCAGCGGCAGGCCGGGGGGCAGCTGACCGTTCAGGGCGCGATCGAGGCTGCTCTGACCAGGCTGGAGCCGGGGGACCACACCATAACCGCCGCCGGGCGCACCGATGCGGGCGTTCATGCCACCGCGCAAGTGGCCCATGTCGATCTTGCGCGGGAGTGGGATACGTTCCGCCTTGCCGCCGCGCTGAACGCGCATCTGCGGCCCGCACCCGTTGCCGTGATCGACTGCCAGCGCGTGGCCGATGATTTCCACGCCCGGTTCTCGGCAACCGGGCGGCGTTACATGTACCGCCTCGTCGCCCGCCGCGCCCCGGTCACGCATGACAAGGGGCTGGTCTGGCAGGTCACGGCTCCGCTTGACGTGGCAGCGATGCAGGCCGGGGCGGCGCATCTGATTGGCAAGCATGACTTCACCACCTTCCGGTCGACCTTCTGCCAGGCGCAAAGCCCGGTGAAGACGCTGGATGGGCTGACCATCACCGAACAACACTACCCGGGCGGGGTTGAGTACCGGTTTACCCTCGCGGCACGGTCCTTCCTGCACAATCAGGTGCGGTCCATCGTCGGGACGCTGCAGCGGGTGGGGGCTGGGGCATGGGCTCCGGACCAGGTGCGTGACGCGCTTGCGGCGCGCGACCGGGCGGCTTGCGGGCCGGTCGCGCCGCCGCAGGGTCTCTATCTTGTGGGGGTGGGGTATCCGGCGGACCCTTTCGCGTAGGGCTCGTCGATGCACTGCGTGCACTCCTCGCGTGACCCGGCCGACGAGAAGCCGAAGGCGCAAGAGGAGGGTTGCCTGGCCGTCAGTTCAGATCCTTGAGAAGTCGGCCGTGCTTGCGGACCTCGGTCAGGACTGCACCGAAGGTGGCAAGGTCGCGTCCGGCCAGCATCGGCAAGAGCTTCAGGAACGCATCCGCCGTCGCCAGGGTATCGCCAAGGGCGGTATGCCGCGCCTCTTCGGGGATGGTGATGCCAAGCCGGTGGGTCAGCGCGTCCAGACTGTGAACCTCATGCTGGCCGAAGACCACGGCGGACAGCAGCACGGTGTCCAAGACAGGCATGTCGAACGTGAGGCCGAGCCGACCCTCCACCCGGCGGAGGAACTCCATGTCGAAAGGGGCGTTATGGGCGATCAGCACCGCCCCTTCGGCGAACTTGTGGAAGCGGCGGACGACCTCGGCCACCGGCGGGGCATCGGCGACCATGGCGTCGGTGATGCCGTGAACCTCGGTCGAGAGCGCCGGGATCTTGCGGCCGGGGTTGACGAGGGTGTCGAACACCTCGCCTTCCACGCGCCTGCCGTTGACGATGCGGACGGCGGCAAGCTGCACGATCTCATCGCCCTGACGCGGGTTGAGGCCGGTCGTCTCGGTATCGAAAACCACATAGGTCAGCCGATCCAGCCGCGTCTCGGCCAAGGGGTCGGTGCGCGCGGGCGACAGAAGCTCGAAGTCATAGACCACATTGCGCGCGAGGGGTTTGGGGCGGGCAACGGCGCGGCGGGCCTGACGGATCGGCAGACAAAGGGCGTCGCGGTCGGCGATGGTTTCGGGCCAGATCTCGGTCGCATGGGCGGCAAGGACTGTGCTCGCAGGCCGGTCCGGTGTGTCGGGCGACAGAGGCTCGGCCAGCCAGCGGTCGAGCGTACCCACCCCGACGCGGGCACCCTGCCATGAGAGGCGAATGGTGGCGCCGCTGTCTTCCTCCTCGATGGTGACATGGAGGTCGGACACCGCGCCCTGGGCCTGAACCTTTTGCGCCAGAGCCGCCAGAAGCGTGATCACCTCGAACCCGTTGCAGCGCAAAAGAAGGTCGGCAGCCTTGGCCGTCGCCTGGATGCCACGGCTGCCCAACTGCGCCACCAGCCCCTCGGCCAGGTCCGAGGCGCGGGTCTGCGGCAGGGCGGTCGCCTCGGCCTGCCCCTCCTCTCGCGCGGTGGCAAAGCGGGTGACGGCTTGCGACAACCGGGCAACCTCGGCCTTGAAGGCCGCCCGCATCGGGGCGGGCAAGGCATCGTCAGGCAAGACCTCGACCAGGGTCGCGAGCGTGGCCGCCGGACGGCGCAGGCTGTCGAGCGCGTCGGCCAGCATCGCCTCACGCCGGGCGTCGGTCGCCATGTCGCCGGTGATGTCGCGCAAGGTCAGGACATAGCCCGCCGCCCCGTCGCCCAGAAGGCGCATCCGGGCGGCCAGAACCCGCGCCCCTGCAACGGTGGTGCAAAGAAGGTCAGACAACGCATCGGGGTCGGCGGTGGCCACCAGCCGGTCATGGGCATGGCACAAGGGCGCCGCGTGGAGGTAGTCGAAGAGCTTGCGATCCAGACCTGGCGCAAGCCCCGCACCCCGACCTGCCCCGATCAGATCGGCGGCGGGAGAGTTGTAAAAGACCAGCGCATGGTCGGCCGAGCAAAGGATCACACCCACGGGCACATCGGACAAAAGCGCCTCCAGCCGGGCCTTTTCGGTGCCTAGCCGCAGCGTCTCGCGGGCGACAGCCTCGGCCAGGGCGTTGCGGGTTTCGGACAGGCTTTGCGCGGCAGCCTCGGCAGCGGGGGCAAGGTCGCCCAGATAGCGGGCGATGGCGGCGTCGATCCGGACGCTGACATCGGAATGCGCCCGCGCGCGCAACGCGCCCGAAAGGGTCTCGATCGGTTTGGCGACATTGAGGTCGAAAAGATACCAGACCGAGGCCACCAGACCCAGCGCGGCAAAACCGGCCAGCACCGCCGCCTGCACGAACCCCTGCGACGCATCGGGATCGTCAAGACGGCTGTAGCCGAGCCAAAGCCCCAGCGCCGTGGCGAGGATCACCGCGATGGCCAGACCGGCAAAGATCAGGAAGATCCGCAGGCGCAGGGAAAACCGGGTCAGCATGGGCCGGCGTCGCAAGGGTGGGGAGCAGCCTTGGGCGGGCATGTGCCTCCCCTCCGGATGGGGGTGGGGGGCCGGGATAGGCCAGCAGGCGTCAAGGATAACAGGCCCCCCCACCCTCTCCCTCCCCCACAGGGGGGGGAGGGAAGCGCTTGCCTCCCGTCGCCTGCACTGATCCCGCCTTCCGATCCGGGCATCGGACTAGGCCACGGTGGCCAAAAGGCGACGGACTTCGTCGCGCAGATCCTTGAGCTCGAAGGGTTTCGAGATGAAGCCGTCCGCCCCAAGCGCCAGCCCCTTGCGCCGTTCGATCGCTGACCCGCGCGCGGTCATCATCAGCACCTTCACATCGGCAAGGGACGGGTCCATCCGGATGCCCTCGCAGATCTCGTAGCCCGACAACTCGGGCAGCATGACGTCAAGGAGGACGAGGTCGGGATGGGTCAGCCGGATGCGCGGCAACGCGTCGGCGCCGCTGGCCACACGATCATGGTCATAGCCTTCGCGCGTCATCAGGTAGTCCAGCGCGACGGCAATGTTTTCCTCATCCTCGACCACCAGAATGCGCGGTTTGCGGTCCATCTAGCCCTCCTTGCAGGCGGCTTGCTGAAAGCGGTCTTCGGCTTTGGCGGGTTGCCATTCGGCCCCGGTCAGGTCCCCCGCCTCGGTAATCTCGCTGCCCGCCACGATCATGGCATAGCGGTTTGCGGCGCAGTCGACGGCCATCAGCCCCTCGGTCATCCCGCCGCTTCGGGCAAAGCTGTATAGCGTGACCATCCGCAGATCGGCCTTCTGCGGGTGGCTGAGCGTCTTGCGATGGTCAAGGGCGACAAAGCTGGTGATGCTTGGGGCCAGATAGGTCCAGGGCCGGAAGGGCGAGGCGGTCTCAAGCGTGGCCACAACCTCGATCTCGGGCGGCAACTGGCGGCTGAGCCGGGGATACCAGTCATATTCGCTCCACACCGTATAGGCGATAAGGGCGACCCCGGCCGAGACGGGAACCAGCCAGCGCGGCAGGGACGGCATCCAGCGCAGCAGAACCCAGACGAGGAGGCCCGCAGTCGCGGCGACAAACAGGGAGGCGATGAGATCAATGGCCATTGCGGCTTGTGGTCCTAGTTTCTGGCGCCGCGGGACGATCCCACGGCGGATTGCATGGTGCGCACGACGACAAAGGCGTCGCGCAAGTGGCTGCGTTCGAAATCCGACACTTCTGACGGCGCGATGAAATTGTCGGGCTTCTCGCCCGCCTTCACCCGCCGGGCCTGATGCTCCAGCCGGGTTTCGGCGATCATGTCATAGGCCTCGACCAGATCGCGGGCCCCGCTGGCGCTGATGACGCCGGCCTCGGCCGCCGCTGCCAGACGCGCGCGGGTATTGGCAACGCCAAAGGCTCCGATCAGCGCATAGATCCGGCCCAGGTCCACCACCGGCACGACGCCGTTCATCTTGAGGTCGATGTGGTTCTTGTGCTCGCCCGACCGGATCGTCGCAAACCCGCGCAACAGGCCAAGGGGCGGCGTGTGCTTCAGGCTGTTGGCGATCATGTGCGCCACGAAGATCGAATTCTTCGTCGCCATGTCCAGAACCTCGGCCTGAAGGTCGGCATAAAGGCTTGCCGCGCCGCCGATGGGCCTGAGGTCGAACATCACGCTGGCCAGCATTTGCGCCATCGGGTCGGGCGTGGCGACCCATCTGCGGAAATACGCGCGCCAGACCCGGACCGGCTGGCACCACTGCGGGTTGGTGGCCATCATGTCGCCCGGGCAATAGACATAGCCGCAAGCATGGAGCCCGTCGCTGACGATCTTCGCCAGTGCTGCGAAGTAAGCCATGTCGGCATCGGTCGCGGCATCGTCGATCATCAGGCAGTTGTCCTGATCGCTGACGCCGGTCTGTTCCTGCCGCCCCTGACTGCCGCAGGCCAGCCACAGATAGGGCACCGGGGCGGGGCCAAGCCTGGCCTCGGCCATAGCCAGAAGGCGGCGGGTGACCGTGTCGGCAATGTCGGTGATCAGCCGCGTCACCACCTCATGCGCGGTGCCGCCCCCCACAAGCTGCACCAAAAGGCGCGGGATGCGCGCCGTATTCTCGGCGAGCTCTTCCACCGTCTGCGCCGTCGCCGCATCGCGCACCAGAAGCGCCGAGGAGACCGCCTGGAACCGCACGAAATCGGTCTGGGTGATCATCCCCACCAGCTTGCCCTGATCCACCACCGGCAGATGACCGATCCGATGCTCCAGCATCCGGTTCAGCGCGTCCGACCCAAGGCTGTCGGGCGTCAGGACCATCGGGTCCCTGGCCATCACCGCACTGACCGGGGCGTCGGGGTCCATCCCCTCTGCCAGCACCTTCCCGGTGAAATCGCGGGCGGTCACGATGCCGACCAGACGCTCACCCTCGACCACCGCCACGCAGGAGATATGGGCATCCCGCATGATCCCCGCCGCCGCGCGGATCGAGGTTCCGGGGCTGACCGAGATCGGCGCGCGGGCGATCAGGTCGCCCACCTTGCGGGTCGAGATGTCGGCCGGCCGGTTGTCTGCCGACCGGCCGCGGTGAAAGAACCGCTCGAAGGCGGGGTAAGTCGCGATCAGGCGGCGAAACTCTGCCTCGGGCAGCATCAGGATTTCGGTGCCCTCGGTCGCCCGGGCGGTGGTGACCGCCATGCCGTCGCGCATCAGCCCGCGTTCGCCAAAGCTGTTGCGCGGACCCAGAAGCGACACAAGGCCGCCCGAAGGCTCCAGCACCTCGACCGAGCCTTCGAGGATCAGATAGATGCCGGTCATCGGCTCGCCCACCGCATAGATCACGGCGGCGTCTTCGTAATGCCTGCGGCTGAAAGAGGCGGCGACACGCACCATCTCGTCCCGCGGCAGACTGTCGTAGGGATGGACCGTTTCCAGGAAGGCCGGAATTTGGCTCGCGTCCTGTTCCATGTCCTGCACCTTCGGAAAGGGATGCGCCCCCGGGTGTTCCCCGGGGGCGCAGAAGGCCTTAGTGGGCTACAGCCTTGCCGGCGCCTTTCGGCACGCGGATCGACTGGATCAGGTCCTGCACTTCACGCGGCGGCGCTTTCGTCAGCAACGAGACGATGAGCGCCGTCGCAAAGTTCAGCAGCGCGCCGATCGGACCGAAGGCCGCCGGAGAGATGCCGAACCAATGGGCGTCCGGAGTGTTCGGAAGCCAGTTGGTGCCGGGAATGAAGAACCAGCCCAGGTACATGAAGATGTAGATCGCGGTCGACAGAAGACCGACGATCATCCCTGCAATGGCGCCTTCCTTGCCGATGCGGGTCGAGAAGATCCCCATCATCAGCACCGGGAAGATCGTCGCTGCAGCCAGACCGAAGGCCAGGGCCACCACCTGTGCGGCAAAGCCGGGCGGGTTGAGGCCAAGCCAGGTCGCCAGGGCGATGGCGAAGGCCATCGAGATCCGGGCGGCCAGAAGTTCGCCCTTCTCGCTGATGTCGGGACGCAGCGCGCCCTTGATCAGGTCGTGGCTGATGGCCGACGAGATGGCCAGAAGCAGGCCCGCAGCGGTCGAGAGTGCTGCGGCAAGACCACCGGCAGCGACCAATGCGATCACCCAACCCGGAAGCTTGGCGATCTCGGGGTTGGCAAGCACCATGATGTCGTTGTTCACGGTGGTCAGCTCGTTGCCCACAAGGCCTTGTGCGGCCAAGGATTGGCCGTTCAGCATCGCCGCTTCCAGCGCCGCGTCACGTGCGGTGGTGGCTTCGGCAACCGCAGCTTCCAGCGGCGCCTTGTCGGCGTCGGCGGCAGCTTCGGTCAGGGCCTTCTCCGCCGCAGCCAGCGCCGTGTTGGCGTCGGTGACAGGCTTCGGCTCGTTGAAGTACTGGATCAGGCCGTCGCCGTTCTTGTCGGCGAAGGTCAGAAGGCCGGTCTTCTCCCAGTTCCGGATCCAGGCGAGTTCCGGGTTGCTGTCGATCTCGGCGATCGAAAGCGCAGGGGCGCTGAAGGTCTCGCCCGTGGTGGCACCCGGCCAGAAGGTGGTGGTGATGTTCAGACGCGCCATCGACCCGACCGCCGGAGCGACCGTGTAAAGAAGGGCGATGAACACCAGTGCCCAGCCAGCCGAAAGGCGGGCGTCTGACACCTTGGGCACCGTGAAGAAGCGGATGATGACATGCGGCAGACCCGCGGTGCCGATCATCAGCGACATGGTGATCAGGAACATGTTGAGCATGTTCGTCGTGTCGGCGGTATAGGCGGTGAAGCCAAGGTCGGTCACAACCTGGTCAAGCTTGTCTAGGAAGTAGGTTTCCCCACCCGACGGCGCATAGCCAGCCACCAGACCAACCTGCGGCAGGAACTGCCCGGTCAGGTTGAGCGAGATGAAGATCGCCGGGATCGTGTAGGCGATGATCAGCACGATGTACTGCGCCACCTGGGTATAGGTGATGCCCTTCATCCCGCCGAACACGGCATAGGCGAACACCACCGCCGAGCCGATCAGAAGGCCGGTCGTGGTGGAGACTTCAAGGAAGCGCGCAAAGGTCACGCCGACGCCGACCATCTGCCCGATGACGTAGGTGATCGAGATCACCAAAAGGCAGACAACCGCCACCATGCGGGCCGTGGTCGAATAGAAGCGGTCGCCCACGAACTCCGGCACGGTGAACTTGCCGAACTTGCGCAGATAGGGCGCAAGGAGGAGTGCCAGGAGCACATAGCCCCCGGTCCAGCCCATCAGGAAGACCGAGTTGTTGTAGCCCCCGAAGGCGATAAGACCCGCCATCGAGATGAAGCTGGCTGCCGACATCCAGTCCGCCGCAGTCGCCATGCCGTTGACCACCGGGCTCACGCCCTGGCCGGCTGCATAGAATTCGGCGGTGGAACTGGCACGGGCCCAGAACGCGATGCCGAAATAAAGCGCGAAGGACGCGCCGATGACGAGGAGGTTGAGGGTAAACTGATCCATCTGGTTCTGCCCCCTTACTCTTCTACGCCGTGATCACGGTCGATCTTGTTCATGATCCGCGCGTAAACGAAGATCAGGACCAGAAAGACATAGATCGCGCCGTTTTGTGCAAACCAGAAGCCGATGTCGGCCCCACCGATGTGGATGTTCGAAAGCGTTGGCCGCAAGAGGATGCCAAGTCCGAATGAGCAGGCAAACCAGATCACGATCGAAATCAGGATGATCCGGATGTTTGCCGCCCAATAGGAATTGGCAGATGTTGTTTCCGCCATGTGTACTACTCCCTTGTTGTCGTTTTCCGCCCCCCGCGACGCGGGAAGGCGGCCCCTCCCGTCAGGCTGAGACGCGCCCCACGATATCGGCCAGCATGGCACGGACACTGGCGATGGACCCCATCGCCGGCACCCGTTCCAGCACGGACTGGCCGTCGTAATGCGCGATCAGCGGTGCCGTCTGGGCGTGATAGGCATTCAGCCTTTCGCGCACCGTTTCGGCGGTGTCGTCAGCCCGGCGCTTGAACGCCGTGCCGCCGCATTTGTCGCAGGCCCCTGCTTTCGCGGGCTGCTTGAACTGGTCGTGATACCCCTCGCCGCAGGTGCCACAGGTATAGCGGCCTGACACGCGGGCGATCATCGCCTCGTCATCCACCTCAAGGCTGACGGCTGCGGTCACGCGCTGGCCCGCATCGGCAAGCAGCGTATCGAGTGCCGCCGCCTGCCCGGCGGTGCGGGGAAAGCCGTCGAGGATGATGCCACTGGCGACATCGGGCGCGGCCATCCGGTCCTTCAGGATCGCGAGCACGATGTCGTCGGACACAAGCTGCCCCGCCTCCATCACCGCCTTGGCCTTGCGGCCGGCCTCGGTGCCCGCAGCCACGGCGGCACGAAGAAGGTCACCGGTGGAAAGCTGGACGAGGCCGAAGTCCTCCTCCAGCATCCGGGCCTGGGTGCCCTTGCCCGCCCCCGGGGGCCCCAGAAGGATAAGGACCGGCGCCACCGGCATCAGACCTTGTTCATCCGGTTGGCGATCAGATCGTCAACCACCGAAGGATCCGCGAGGGTCGACGTATCGCCCAGCGCGCCAAAGTCATTCTCGGCGATCTTGCGCAGGATGCGGCGCATGATCTTGCCCGAGCGGGTCTTGGGCAGGCCGGGGGCCCATTGGATCAGGTCGGGCTTGGCGATCGGGCCGATCTCGGTCCGCACCCAGGCTTCCAGCTTTTTCTTCAATTCATCCGTCGGTTCGACGCCGCGCATCAGGGTGACATAGGCATAGATGCCCTGCCCCTTGATGTCATGCGGGTAGCCGACGACGGCCGCCTCGGCCACCGCCTCATGCGCGACGAGGGCGGACTCAACTTCGGCCGTGCCCATCCGGTGACCGGAGACGTTGATCACGTCATCCACGCGACCGGTGATCCAGTAATAGCCATCCGCATCCCGGCGGCAGCCGTCACCGGTGAAGTAATAGCCCTTGTACTGGCTGAAATACGCCTCCTCGAACCGCTGATGGTCGCCCCAGAGGGTGCGCATCTGGCCGGGCCAGCTGTCGGTGATGCAAAGGACACCCTCCGTCTCCGTCTCGGTCTGGACCTTGGCGGTGGCGGGATCGAGGACCTCGAGCTTCACGCCGAAGAACGGCTTCGTCGCGGAACCGGGTTTCTGCGGGATCGCCCCCGGCAAGGGCGTCACGATATGGCCGCCGGTTTCGGTCTGCCAGAAGGTGTCGACGATCGGGCATTTGCCCTTGCCGACATGGGTGTTGTACCAGGACCACGCCTCGGGGTTGATCGGCTCGCCCACCGAACCGAGCAGCTTCAGCGACGACAGGTCATGCTTTTCAACCCACTCCGGCCCGAGGCCCATCAGGCTGCGGATCGCGGTTGGGGCGGTGTAGAACTGGTTGACCTTGTGCTTGGCGCACACCTCCCAGAAGCGGCCCGCATCGGGGTAGGTCGGAACACCTTCGAACATCAGGGTCGTGGCACCGTTGGCCAAGGGACCATAGACGATATAACTGTGCCCGGTGACCCAACCCACATCCGCCGTGCACCAGAAGATGTCGCCGTCATGGTAGTCGAAGGTCAATTGATGCGTCATCGCGGCATAGACCAGATAGCCGCCGGTGGTATGCACCACGCCCTTCGGCTTGCCGGTAGAGCCGGAGGTGTAAAGGATGAACATCGGGTCTTCCGCCCCGACCTCGACATAGGGGCAGTAGGGCTTCGCCGCCGCCATCTCGGCGGTCAGGTCGAAATCCCGGCCCTCGACCCAGCTTGTCTGGTCGCCGGTGCGCTTCACCACCAGCACGCGCACCCGGTCGCCGACATGCAGCATCGCCTTGTCGGTGTTGTCCTTGAGGCCGGTCTTCTTGCCGCCGCGCGGGGCCCAGTCGGCGGTGATGACCAGCTTCGCCTCGGAGTCATTGATCCGGTTGGCCAGCGCATCCGGGGAAAAGCCGCCGAACACGATGGAATGGATCGCCCCGATCCGGGTGCAGGCCAGCATCGCATAGGCCGCTTCCGGGATCATCGGCATGTAAAGCACGACCCGGTCGCCCTTGGTCACGCCATGCGACTTGAGGACATTGGCCAGGCGGCAGGTCTGTTCCAGGAGTTGCGCATAGGTGATGTGCTGCGCGGGTTCCTTCGGATCGTCGGGTTCCCAGATGATCGCGGTCTGGTTGGCGCGGGTCAGCATGTGGCGGTCGATGCAGTTGGCGCTGACGTTCAGACGCCCATCCTCATACCACTTGATCGAGATGTTGCCGGGCGCGAAGGACGTGTTCTTGACCCGGGTATAGGGACGGGTCCAGTCAAGGCGCTGCCCCTCGGCGCCCCAGAACGCCTCTGGATCGGCGATGGAGGCGGCATAGCGTGTGGCATAGCCGGCAGCGTCGACATGCGCCTTGGCCACGAAGGCGTCAGACGCCGGATAGATGGCCTTGAGGCCCTGTTCAGTCATCGTGATCCCCCCGCCCGCCGGGCCCGGCCGGGGTCCCTGCGAACCCGCGCCCACAGTTGGCACGGCATTATCTGCAATTGTCTATCACTTCGTAAAGAGAAACATAACCCCCTAATTAGTCAGCATAAACTTGAAAATACCTTGACTGTTTGCGAGTCAAGACAGCAAACTTCGGAAAATCAGGAATGGGAACGCGAGGGAAATCAACCCCCTACCCTCACGCCAGCGTGATCGGGCGTCAGGGGCTGGTGAAGACCGGCGGACTAGCCCGATTCGCCTTTTTCGTGTTGCCTGCCCAGCAACCGGTCCACCGCGTCGAGATCGGGCAGGAACTCCACCTCGGGCGCGCGAACGCCCTGCGCCTCCAGCTGGCGCAAGAGGTCGGGGCGAAGCCCGACAAGGTAAAGCTGCCCGCCCCGCCGCCGAGCCCGCGCCGCCAGCCGCTGAAAACTGCGCGCGCCAGAGCTGTCGATCAGCGGCACCTCGGTCATGTCAAGGACGAAGGCCCGTGGCGCTTCGGCAATCCGCTCCAGCACGCTGCCGATCTGGGCTGCGGCACCAAAGAAGTAGGGGCCGCGCAGGGTGTAGACCACCCGATCAGCGCGCACATCGCCAGGCGGGCGATCCTCGCCCCGCATCTCGACGGTTTCGGACATGCGGCGGATGAAGACCAGCCCGGCAAGGGCGAAGCCGACCACGATGCCCTCGGTCAGGTCGCGGAAGACGACCAGAAGGAAGGTCACGCTGACCACCATCGCATCGCCGCGCGTCGACCGGATCAGCGAGGCAAACTCATGCCGTTCGGCCATTCCCCAGGCCACGACGCCCAGAACCCCGGCCAGGGCGGCAAGCGGGATATAGGCGGCAAGCGGGGCCGCCACCACCATGAACGCCAAGAGGAACAGCGCATGCAGCATCCCCGACACCGGCCCCCGGCTGCCTGCCCGCACGTTCGTTGCGGTCCGCGCGATGGTCCCGGTCACGCAGAAGCCGCCAAAGACGGCCGACCCCATGTTGGCGATGCCCTGCGCCACCAGTTCCGCGTTCGACCGGTGGCGCGCCCCGCTCATCCCGTCCGCGACCACTGCCGACAGGAGCGATTCAATCGCCCCAAGAAGCGCGAAACTCGCCGCCCAGGGCAGCGCCGCCTGCACCTCGGGCCAGCCGAACCCGGGGAGGGCGGGCACGGGCAGCATGTTCGGCAGCGCACCGAACCGGCTGCCGATGGTCGCCACCTCCAGCCCCAGCACGGCGACAAGCGCTGCGGCAACGGTGACCGCGATCAGCATGCCCGGCCAATGCGGGCGGAGCTTGCGCAAGCCAAGGATCAGCCCCGCCGTCAGTGCCGCCACCGCCACGGCGGCGGGCGTCACGGTGCCCCGCGCCGCCCAAAGCGCCGCAAGCTTGGCGAGAACCTCGCCCGGCTCGGCCCCGGGCAGGGTCAGGCCGAACATCTCGCGCAACTGGCTGGCAAAGATGATCACCGCGATTCCGGCGGTGAACCCCACGGTCACCGGATAGGGGATGTAGCGGATGTAGGTGCCCAACCGCAGCACCCCCGCCACGATCAGGAAGATGCCGGACAGGAAGGTGGCCAGGATCAACCCCTCCAGCCCAAGGGCCATCATGCAGGCTGACACAAGGACGATGAACGCCCCTGCAGGCCCGCCCACCTGATACCGCGACCCGCCCAGCGCGCTGACCAGAAACCCGCCGACGATCGCCGTGTAAAGCCCCCGCTCCGGCCCGACTCCGCTGGCAATGGCAATCGCCATCGACAGGGGCAGCGCCACGATAGCCACCGTCAACCCCGCCAGCG
>NCDS01000201.1 GCA_002280315.1 Rhodobacterales bacterium 32-66-7
TCAGGGCGATGTCGATCGCAGCCTCGGCCTCGCCCCTGATCATGCCTTCGGGCAGGGCAATGCCAAGATCGCGCAAGGCGGCATCGGACAGCGTCACCGTCCCGTTGATCCGCGCGCGGCCGTTCTGTTCCGCGCCGAAGCCTTGCAGATAGGCCAGATCGACCGGCAAGAGGTCAAGCATCCCCTTGCCCGCCAGCGTCAGGCCTTCGGTATCCACCTCCACCGCGATCTCGGGGGCGGTCAGGATGCGGCCGGGCACCAGCGCGGGCGAGGTGAAGTCGGTGATCCGACCCGAGACGACGAAGCTGAATTCGGAAAACGCAACGGCAGGTTTCAACGGCATCAGAAGCGTCGTGCGCAGCTCGGCCCGGCCATCACCCAGGTTCACCGGCTGCCCGACCTTGGAGAAGAAGCTGAACGGCTCCTGATCCAGAAGCGACAGCGTCGCCGTCAGGCTGGACGAGGTGACCAGCGAGACTTTCGCATTGGCCGGCACCTCGGTGATATCAACGACCTGAAAGACTGACCCGTCGGCCTCGATCCGCCCGCCTTCGGGTGCGATCAGATGGCCACGGTCCAGCTTTGCGGTATAGGTCTTTCCGTCAAGAGAAGCATAGCCGCGCGCGTCCAGAACCGGCGGCAGGGTGCGCACGATCCGCACCTCGGCCTCGGCGAATTCATAGCCCAGACTGAAGCGCGGCTCCTCTCCCGGGTCAAGCCGCAGGGCGGCGCGCACATCGGTCAGGCTGGCCTGGCCCACGTTTTCGACGAGCCAGGCCCGGGTCTTCGGCACCACCGATATCGGCCATAGTTTCAGCAGACGATCCGCCTCGATCCGGTTCACCTCCATGTCCAATGCTGCACCCCAGCCGTCGGGGCTTGCCTCGACCGCGCCAGAAAGCCACAGGCTTTCGTCGCCCTCGACCAGCGCAAGCTGACCGATATCCAGCCGGAACGGATCGAGCCGCAGCCGCAGGTCAAGCGCACCTTGGGAAAAGCGCACAGGGGCTTCGAACATGCCTTCGGGATCGACCATCACCTCGGCAAAGGCGATCTGCGCCAACAGGCTTTGCGGCAGGCCGCCGGGGTCCAGCATTGCCCCGGTCCGGTCCAGAAGGTCGGCATACCCGCTGGCGGTCAGCCGGAGCGAGGGGCTTTCCACCTCAAGCGCGGTCAGCGTCAGGCGGGCATTGTCCGGGTCATAGCCAAGCGACATCCGCGCCCGGTCAAAGCCGATGGGCCGCGCCCCTTCGGCCGGCGAGATGCTGCCCGCCGCCAGCGACAGGTCCGCCGTCAGACCCTGGACCGAGCCATCCGCGCCGAGCGTCGCGTTCATCGCGCCCGAGATCGGCGCATCGACAAAGGCAAGCCAGGCCAGCGGGGCGGAGAGGGCGGCCAGATCCTCGGCCGTCATGCTGTCAAGACGGGCGCTAAGCCGTGCGCCCCCGGCACCGTCCTTGCCCAGCACCATGCGCACCGTGGCCTGCGCCGGAACGCTGCCCTTCAGAAGGGTCAGGCCCAGTTCTGCGGCCACACTCTCGGCGCTGTTGCTGATCGTCAGCCGCCCGTCGCCGACCTGCCAGGATCGCCCCGCCCGGTCGTCCCGCAGGCTGAGCGTCAGCGCCTCGGCCTCGACCACGGTCAGTTCGGACAGCCCCGGCATCGCCAGCACCCGATTGACCAGCGCCAGACCATCGCCAAGCGACTTCGGCCCGGCTTCGCCACCGCCCAGATCAAGATCAAAGCTGCCGTCCGCAGCCCGCCGCATCGACAGCCGTGCCCCGCTCAGCCGGATGGCGCTTGGCCGCAACTCGCCCGACAGAAGCGCTGTGGCGCTGAAGGCCACCTGCGCCTCGGGCAGGACCAGAAGCGATCGGCCAGAGCGGTCGATCAGCCGGATATCCCGCAACTCCAACCGGGGGGAGAAGGCTTCGTCCACGGTAAACTCCACCGTGCCGATCGACACCGCCGAGCCTTCGGGCAGCCGCGCGCCGACCAGGCCTGCGTTCAGCCGCGCCTCGACCTCGGCCACCGCGACGGTGGGCAGGGTGATGGATCTTCCGGTGTAGACGAGGGTCAGATAGCCAAAGGCCAGCGCCATGGCGACCAGCGTCAGGATCACGGTCAGGCTTAGCCGGGCCCGGCGGCCCTTGCGACGGTAAGGGCGGCGGGCGCGGGCGGCACCGGGCCTGTCCTTAGGGGGCCTGTCCGTAGGGGGCCTGTCCGCAGCCGACCTGTCCACACCGGGCCGGTCGGTCGCCGCTGCCGCCCCCGCCAGATCATCCGCTCCACCCTGTTGCATTCTGCTTCCGCCGGCCCCGCTGCCTTGCCCGCCGCGCCGCAAGAACCGGCCAATCCCTACCTTGTCCTTGCCTTTAACTCTGCCCGAAGGCAACTAGAACCCATAGAGCTTTCGCATCACACGACCTCACAAGGCAAGGAGCCGCGCATGCTGACCATTGCTTCCCCCGCCCCCGATTTCACCCTGCCCCGCGATGGCGGCAGCATGGTCACCCTTTCCGCGCTGAAACCCGGCAAGGTCGTCCTTTATTTCTACCCCAAGGACGACACCCCCGGCTGCACGCTCGAGGCGCAGGATTTCAACGCTCGCCGGGCCGAGTTTGACGCCGCTGGCACCACCGTGATCGGCATTTCCAAGGACAGCGTGAAAAGCCACGACAAGTTCTGCAAGAAACACGGGCTGTCGATCATCCTCGCCTCGGATGAGGCCGGCCACACCTGCGAGGATTACGGCGTCTGGGTCGAGAAAAGCATGTATGGCAAGACCTACATGGGGGTGGAACGGACCACGGTCCTGATCGACGGCGAAGGCCGCGTGGCGCGCATCTGGCCCAAGGTCAGCGTCAAGGGCCACGCGGATGAGGTTCTGGCCGCAGCACAGGCCTTGTAACCCAAAATTTTTCGACGAAAAATTTTGGGCGCGGAGGGCGGGGCTTATGGAACAGACACTGGCAGGCATGGCGGTCGCGGTGTTGACCACCGCCGACGCTGCCGCCAAGGCTGCGCTCTCGCGCCGGCATGCGGCAACCTGGTTTGCCGCCCGCGCCGCTGGCGAGGCGCTGCCAATCGGTCGGGCCACCCCGCCCCCGCAGCCCGCCCGGCCCGAGAGCCCGGCGCTTCTGCCGCCGCGCGACGTGCCCCGCCGCCGCCTTGGCAGCCCGCAAGGCCGCATCGCCCTGCTGCACGCCGTGGCACATATCGAGTTGAATGCCGTAGACCTCCATTGGGACATCATCGCCCGGTTCACCGACCAGCCGATGCCGCCCGGCTTCTACGACGACTGGGTCAAGGCGGCAGAGGATGAGGCCAAGCATTTCACCCTGATCTCGGCCTGCCTGCACGGGCTTGGCAGCCACTACGGTGCCCTTCCGGCGCATCAGGGCATGTGGCGCGCCGCCGAGGATACCGCGCATGACCTGTCGGCCCGCCTTGCCGTGGTGCCGATGGTGCTGGAGGCGCGGGGGCTGGACGTGACGCCGGGGATGATCGACCTCTTCCGCAGTGCTGGCGAGGCGCAGTCGGTCGCGGCGCTTGAGGTGATCTACGCCGAAGAGGTGGCGCATGTCGCCTATGGCTCGAAATGGTTCAACTGGCTTTGCGGTCGGGCGGGCAGCGACCCCAGGGATGAGTTTCACCGTCTGGTTCGGCAGTATTTCCATTCCACCCTGAAACCGCCCTTCAACGAGGCGAAGCGCGCCGTGTTCCCTCCCCGGCAGGTTGATCGGCAATTTCTCGCCGATCATTCCGCGAATATGTGCGGAAAAAGCCGGGTGCCGGTCATGAATGTTGCGAAACTGCAATGGCTTCAATACTAGATGTCCACCAACGGTCCACCAGCGCAGCGCTGCGGACAGTCAGCCGAACCATGGCCCCGAACCGGATGATCGCAACGTGCTGAACCGCCTTGAGTATCGGTTGAACCACAGCCTGGAGCGTCGGTTCCCCGAACAGCGGCTGTTTCTGCGCTCTGATACCGAAACCCGGTTCATCCGCCTGCGCCCCATCACCCAGGTCATCGGTCTGGCGGGCGGCACCCTGGCGCTGGCCTGGACGATCATCGCGACCGCGATCATCCTGATGGACAGCATCGGCGCCGGATCGGCGCGCGACCAGTCGGTCCGCCAGCAGGCGCTTTACGAAGAGCGGTTGAATGCGCTGTCCACCGACCGCGACCTCCGCGCCGAAGAAGCCGCCAGCGCGCAAGGCCGCTTCAACGTGGCGCTGACCCAGGTGTCGGAGATGCAGGAACGCCTCCTCGCCTCCGAAGACCGGCGCCGCGAGCTTGAGACCGGCATCGAAGTGGTTCAGGACACGCTGCGCCGCACCATGAAGGAGCGTGATCAGGCGCTTGCCGAGGCCGAACGAATGACGCTCGCGCTCAGCGAACAATCCGGCGGTACGACCGAGATGGGCCGGATCCGCGACGCGTTTGCGACGCTCGAATTTCTGACCGACGCCCTTGGCCTGACAGCCGAGGAACGCGACACGATCCTGGCCGAAGCCAACGCCGCCCGCGACGAAGTCCAGTTCCTGATTGACGAAAAGCGGCTGGTCGAACAGCGCAACGACCTGATCTTCGCCAAGCTGGAAGAGGCGGTCACGATCTCCATGGAACCGCTCGACGACATGTTCCGCGAGGCCGGGATGTCGCCCGAAGATCTGCTTGAATCGGTTCGCGCGGGCTATTCCGGGCAGGGCGGGCCGCTGTTGCCGCTTACCGTCTCGACTTCGGGAGGGTCGCTCTCGGCCGAGGAGCTGCGCGCCAACGCGATCCTGAACGGGCTGGACCAGATGAACATGTACCGCATCGCGGCGTTCAAGTTGCCATTCTCGATGCCGGTAAAGGACAGCTTTCGCTGGACAAGCGGCTTTGGCTACCGGAAGGATCCCAAGGGCTTCGGCAACCGGATGCACGAAGGCACAGATATGGCCGGCGCAAGTGGCACACCGATCTATGCCACCGCCGACGGTGTTGTGTCGTATGCAGCCTGGGATTCTGGCTATGGATGGCTGGTAAAGATCAGACATGATTTCGGAATTGAAACCCGCTACGCGCATCTTGGCCAACTCAGGGTTGAGGCTGGACAAAGGGTATCGCGCGGCGACAGGATCGGTGATATGGGCAGTTCAGGCCGATCCACCGGCAATCACCTTCACTATGAGGTCCGTCTTGACGGTACTGCGGTGAACCCGATGACCTTCATAAAGGCAGCAAACAATGTTTTCTAAAAGCCGCATCAACGAGCCAGGCCCGAAAGCCGAGGCCGAGAAGCCGAAAGCCCCGGAGACTCCAGTGACCAAACCCACGATGGAATTCACCCCCTCGCCAGCCCCTAAGGGCAAAGCCGCCGTTTCGGTCCTGTCGTCGGACCTGACCGTGGTCGGCAACCTGCGCACCACCGGTGACATCCAGGTCGAGGGGACGGTCGAAGGCGACATTCGCGCGCATCTGTTGACGGTCGGCGAAAGCGCCACCATCCGGGGCGAGATCGTGGCCGACGACATCGTCGTGAACGGCCGGGTTGTCGGCCGGGTGCGGGGCCTCAAGGTCCGCCTCACCTCCACCGCCCGGGTCGAAGGGGACATCATCCACAAGACCATCGCGATCGAATCCGGCGCGCATTTCGAAGGCTCGGTCCAGCGTCAGGAAGACCCGCTTGCCGCCGGTCGCACCCAGAACGGCAGCGCCCGCATGGAGGCACCCGCACCGGCACCTGCTGCGGTCGTCAACAGCAAGGGCTGAACCCGTCCGACTGGCAACGGGCAGCGGATCATTCCGCTGCCCGTTTGCATTCCGGGGTTGATCGCGCGGCGGTACCGGGTCAATCGACGTCCGAGATATCCCCGCGCCGCTTGCCGCTGGCCTTCTGCGCCAGCGTGGCCGACATGAAGCCGTCAAGATCGCCGTCCAGCACCCCGGCGGTGTCCGAGGTCTCAAACCCCGTGCGCAGGTCCTTGACCATCTGGTAGGGCTGCAACACGTAGGAGCGGATCTGGTGGCCCCAGCCAATGTCGCTCTTGGCCGAATGTTCGGCGCTGGCGGCTTCCTCGCGGGCGCGCATTTCCGCCTCGTAGAGCCGCGCCTTGAGCATGTTCATCGCGATTTCGCGGTTCTTGTGCTGGCTGCGATCCTGCTGGCTGGCGACCACGATGCCGCTCGGCTGGTGCGTGATGCGCACCGCCGAATCGGTGGTGTTAACGTGCTGCCCGCCTGCACCGGACGCGCGGTAAGTATCGATCTTGAGGTCGGCCGGATTGATCTCGATCTCGAACGAATCGTCGATCACCGGATAGACCCACACGCTCGAAAAGCTGGTGTGACGGCGCGCCGAACTGTCATAGGGGCTGATGCGCACCAGGCGGTGCACGCCGCTCTCGGTCTTGGCATAGCCATAGGCGTTCTCGCCCTTGATCAGCAGGGTCGCCGACTTGATGCCCGCCTGCTCGCCCGCTTGATATTCGACCGTATCGACCTTGAAGCCGCGCCGCTCGGCCCAGCGCGCATACATGCGCAGCAGCATCTCGGCCCAGTCCTGGCTTTCGGTGCCGCCGGCCCCGGCGTGGATTTCGAGATAGGTGTCGTTGCCATCGGCCTCGCCCGACAGCAGCGCCTGCACCTTGTCGGCATCGGCACGTTCGGCAAGGCGCTGCAAGGTGGCGAGACCATCCTCGACGATGCTTTCCTCGCCTTCGGCCTCGCCCATCTCGATGAACTCGATCGCGTCGGCCATCTCGGCGGAAATCTCGTTTACGGTATTGACCGCGGTTTCGAGCGACTTCTGCTCGCGGCTGATTGCCTGCGCCTGCTTGGGATTGTCCCACAGGTTCGGGTCCTGCACCCGCGCGTTGAGTTCGTCGAGCCGGCGCAGCGCGCGCTCCCAGTCGAGCGACAGGCGCACCAGCGCCAGTGCCGCTTCGATCCGGTTGATGTAAGCCTGGGCCTCGGCCCGCATGGGTCTTCCTTCACAATAGGCTGAATGCGGCCCCGCTTAACGTGGGCGGCGCGATTGTAAAGCGGCCCGCGCGC
>NCDS01000202.1:0-2509 GCA_002280315.1 Rhodobacterales bacterium 32-66-7
AAGAGTAACCCAATGGGTTACTCTTTGCCGGAGCCGGTTTGTCACTTATTAAGTTACAATGGGTATTTTTTATAGGTAGGTTACTTTTTACTAAGCTGATAGGAAGTCACTGACCCACCGGATATTTGTCACTTAATAAGTGACAATGGCGGCGGGGCGTGAGGTGGCCATCGCCAGCGCCACCTCAACCTCCGTACCAAGCCCGCGCATCACCGCAATGGCCTGTGGCAGGGTCAGATCGGCCCCGGCAAGGGTGCCATCCTTTAGTCGCAGGCAACCGTCGCGGCGCAGGATACGGCGGCCGTTCAGTTGAAGTTCGGTCAGCTCGCTCCCAGCGGTGGCCATCGCGTCGCTGACCAGAAACAGCCGCTTCGGGCTGGCGGCCATTGCGATGCGGATCGTTTCCGGGGCGACATGCAGGCCATCGGCGATCAGACCGGCATGGACGGGCAGGGTCAGGGCGGCTCCAACCAGTCCGGGCGCGCGGCTGCCAAGCGGGCTCATCGCGTTGAAGACATGCGTCACCGCGCGCGCGCCTGCCGCAACGGCCGCAGCGGCAGCGGCATGACTGCAATCGCTGTGGCCCAGGCTCACGATCACCCCGGCAGCGGCAAGGCGGGTGATCTGGTCCGGCGACACCGCCTCGGGGGCGAGGGTGACCATCAGGGACGGCAACAGCGCCGCCGCCCGGAGCAAGCGCGCAAGGTCAGCCTCGGTCATCGGGCGGATCAGGGTGGGGTCATGCGCCCCCTTGCGCCTGGGGTCGAGGTGCGGACCCTCCAGATGCAGCCCCAAAAAGCCGGGAAGGTTCTGCGCCGCGGCCTTGATACCGGCCTGCACCACGCGTTCGGTAACCTCGGGCGCATCGGTGATCAGCGTCGGCAGGATGCTGGTCGCGCCAAGCCGGGCATGGCAGGCGCAAAGCGCTGCAAGAGTTTCGATTGTCGTCGCACCATCGACCATGCGGCCGCCGCCGCCGTTCACCTGGAGGTCGATCAGGCCGGGCGCAAGGATGCCCCCTTGCAGCCGCACCTCGACACCTGGTCCGGGAGCGCTGACCCGGCCGTTTTCCACCCGCAGGGTCGCGTCGGGCATCAGGCGAAGACCGTCGAAGACCGCGGCGCCGGTAAAGACCTGCGCCATCAGTCAGCCTCGCGGGCCAACCGCAGCGCCCCGTCCAGGGCCGAGCCTGCTGCGGCATGGAACGCCCAGCGCCCGGCAAGTCGTGCGGCAAAGGTCTGGCCCAGCCCGCCGATGAAGGTGACCGGAAGCGGCGCACCCGGGGGCTGGAGAACGCCGATGGCTGCGACAATCGCCGCATCCGCCTTGGCCAGAAGTGCCGCTGCCGCAGGGTCGTCCGAGGCAAGGATCCAGGGCACAAGACCGGCAAAGTCGATCGGACGGGCGCTGACGGCAAAGCCGATCACCCCTTCGGCCCCGCCATGATCGGCCAGCACCTGGCGCAACAGCGGGGTCAGCGGGCGAAAGCCGTCATGTGCGGCAAGGCTTGCCGCCAGCAGGCTGCGCCCCAGCCAGGCGCCGCTCCCCTCATCCCCAAGCGCCAGGCCCCAGCCGCCGATCTGGTGGATCGCGCGAGCCTCTTGCCGGGCGAAGACCGACCCGGTGCCGAGTGCCGCAAGGATGCCGTCCCGCTCGCCCAGCGCACCTTTCACGGCGGCGACGGCATCCGTTGTCACCCGAAGCGACCGGAACGGCAGGGCCGCGCGCAGCCGTGTCACTGTCCCTGCCGCATTGGCCCCGGCAAGCCCCAGCCCGGCCCGCAGGGTGGGGAGGATGTCCGTCACCTGCGCCGTGCCCACCGCAGCCGCAAGCGCCTCGGTGATGGCGGTCAGGATGCTGGCCACGGCCCCGGCCGGGTCGCTGGCGATGTTCGCGGGGCCGGCGCTGCCCTGACCAAGGATGCGACCAGCGGCGTCGGCGATGGCCGCCCTGCATCCGGTCCCGCCACCGTCAACGCCAAGGAATAGCTGCATCCATGCCTCTTCGGCCAATATCCGGCGCCAGTGAATGCGCCGCTTCAGCCTTTGGCAAGGGCCAAGGCCCAGGCGCGGGGCAAAAGCCGGGCGGTTTCCCCCTCCAACAGGCCCAGAAGCAGGCCGTTTGCATGACGAACGCACAAAGTGCTGTGCCCGTCCTGCAGACTGGCACCCAGGACCAGCGACACGCTTCCGCCGGGGGTGGTGGAAAGCCGGTCAAGCTGGGCCGACAGGGCATCCCCCTCGGCCTCGAGAAAACTGCCAAGATGCGAGACCATTTCCTCAGGCCCCGAGGATGCACCGTCAGCCTCGCCACCGACGACGAGCCAGGCCATCAGCGACGACCCGACATGGCCCGCAAAGCGTTCCAGCGCCGCACCCGAGACGGCACCCGAGACGGCACCCGAGACGGCACCCGTGACGGCGCCCGACGCAGCCTCGGCGCCCACCGGGGGCGCTGCACCCTCGGCCTCGGCGGGGTTGTCCGAGCCGGGCCTTGCGTCAAGGTCGAT
>NCDS01000202.1:2520-8364 GCA_002280315.1 Rhodobacterales bacterium 32-66-7
GGGCAGGCCGACGCTGACCTCATCCCCGTCGCGTCCGATGGGCTGCGAGATCACGTGGAGCACATGTCCGCGCGGCGTCGCCACCTGAAGGATACGGATCAGTTCGTCCTTGTGGGTGTCCTCCAGCACCGGGGCGTTCAGACAGGCGTCCGCATTGGGCACCGCTTCGGCGGCAGCCAGACGCAGGACCCGGCGACCGGCGACCTCCAGCGTGACCTGGGGACCTGCGGCCGAGGCGAAGGTCAACCGGCGGCCCAGCACGGTTTCGTTCACCTCGCGCAGAAGCGCTGCGAGGGGCAGGCGATCCGAAGCCTCGGCAATCCTGCGCGCCCCGCCGACCGCGACCTGCGACGCTGTCTGCAACGCCTGCAGGCGCGCCATGATCGGGAATATTGCCTTGTTCACCAGCGTGTCCCGTCCCGCATCCGGTTTGCCACGTCAGCCACCCGCGCTGATCTGGTCCAGAGTTTCCCGGATTTTCGCCAGAAACGCAGCAAGGTCAATGCTGTGATCGCAAATGCAGCACAAAGCATCGGCAGGTTCGGATTCCGAGCGCAGAAATACCCGGATGCTGTCGGCTTCCATCACCACGGCGCTGTGCGGCTCGCCAAAGGCTTCGACCGAAAGCGAGAACAGCGGATCGTCGAAACTCGCCCGGGCTTGCAGGACCAGACGGTCCAGCGCCTCTTGCGTGAAGTCCTCCTTGCCCTGGCTGACAAGGATCATGCTCGCCGCAAGATCGGCAAACGCCACCAGCCGCGCCTGCGGATAGGCGGTGATGACCTTGCCGATGGTTTCATTGACCCCCATCGCCCGCCTTACTTGCTGCGCGGCGCGCGGGTCAGGGCCAGCAGCGCGTCTTCTTCCTCGACCGCGTCGTCCGAGAATGACACGACCGCCGGCCCGTCATCGCCACTTGGCCGTTGCGTGCGCAGCAACCGCTCTCCCGCGGCGACGCGCCGGGGCTGGACCTTGATCACCGGAGTATTGCGGATCACCATCAACCGCTCGAACGCGCGGGCGATCAGGCTTTGTGCAACCTCGGCCGTGTCGGCGGGTTCTGGCTGGATCGGGAACGCGGGGTCGTCGCCAGGCTCGGGGTGGCCTTCGTCGATCAGGGTGTGGATGATGTCGAAAAGCGCCTTGCACAGCGTCTGCGCGCCGCTGTCGATCCAGGCCGCCTCATCATTCCCGGCTTTCATCGCCTTCAGAAGCGACACCGGCACGACATCGGCAAAGAGACCGTCTACCTCTTGCACCACGCGCTTCAGCACCTTGGCGCGGTCGCTGTCGTTGTTGATCTTGTCGAACCGGGTGACCAGAAGCAGACTGTTGCGGCGCATTTCCTGCGGGAAGGTTGACCACACGCCGGATTCCGACTGCCGCCAGGCCTGCGTCGCATGGGTGCACCACATCACGCCATCGGCCAGATGGGCCATCCGCTCCCACACCTCGGGCGACATGGAGGGGTCCGAGATTCCCGGCATGTCGATCAGGTCGCAATAGCGCAGGATGTCGCTTTTCATGAAGATGCGGACATATTCCGTCGTCTCGAGCGCCACGGAATAGAGGTCCCCGACGTCAAGATCATAGGCCACACCGTCCAGCCCCATGGTATAGGCGTCGGTCGGCCCGTAGGACAGCCAGACCGGCGGCAGTTGCGTCGCGGTCACCTTTTCCAGAAGCGGCCGCGCGCCCATCAGAACGTTGCAAAGCGTGCTCTTGCCCGAACTGAATTCGCCCATGATGGCGATTCGCGGCTTGCGGGTCAGCGGCATTCAGGTCGTCCTTTCGTGCGCAATCCGGGCTTACTCGGCGTAGACACCAAGTTCGTCCATGATCGACGCAAGACACTCCTGACGGTCTTCCCAGGCATTCACGCCGAACAGCTCTTTCATCTCTTCCATCGAGATTTCCGAGCTTGCAAGGGCGCTCATCAACAATTCACGCTGCTCCTGCAGGAAGTCGCGCAGGGTGTTCTGCGTACGCTCGCGGAACAGACCGATCTGGATGGTCTTCAGATCGTTGATGATCGGATCGGTTTCGGCGCGGATCAGGTTGTAGAAATCCTGCGCGAACGCCTTGTAGCCGCGGCGACGCTGCCACCAGCCCTTCCACCAGCTGACCTGCAGGTCAAGCGCGATGGTCTGGCCCAGGTTGATCGGCGGCGGGATGTAGGACACGACCGGCGTCTCGATCTTGAAGCCTTCGACGGTGATCGAGAAGGTCTTGCCGTAAAGATCGGCAATCCTGATCGCGGCGGCAGAGTTCACCTCGGCGGCGATGGCATGCATCTTCTTCAGCACCACCTGATAGGACGAGCTGAGGAGCATCCGCAGGCGTTCCACCGCCGCAGCCTCGATCTGGCGCAGCTCGACGTCCAATTGGCCGGGGGTCATGGTGCGGTTCAACTGGCCGTCGGATTCCAGGATGCGGACTTGATCGACCACATCAAGGCTTTGCGCCAGGTTCAGCGCCTGACGCGCCGACTTCTGCAACGCCTCATGCACCGGGCCTTCGTACATCCGCTGACCGAGAGCATCCAGCAGCGCCGGCACGCCCGAGGCATGCCAGACCAGTTGTTCCGCCGACCAGCTTTGCATCTTGTCGGCAAAGGCGGCGCGAGTCCAGTTGATCGCCGATTCGGTCGAGTCATCGGTCATCTCGTCGATGTGACCTTCCAGCACCGCATTGGCCCAATGCGCCGAGCCGTAGATGATGTCGATGTCCTGAGGCGCGTTGTTCTTTTCCAGCGTTTCCAGGATCGAGCGGTGAATCTCCGGCACCTGGCTGGCGGGATCGGGCAGTTCGTCGATCCGGTTGACGAAAATGATGATCTCGCGGCTTTGGCGGTGCGCGATCAGGCGGATCAGCGCCATGTCCATCGTGGTCAGCGCCTGGTGGGCGGACAGAACGACGATACAGGACCGGCTGTCACGGACCGCGTTGATCGTGATCTGCTCGCGCATCATGAACGTGTCGTTCACTCCGGGGGTGTCGCGGACGCACAGAAGAACAGGGAAATCGGCCAGTTCGATATAAAGGTCGGCGGATTTGGTGATGTCGGTGAAGCGGCCCTGATCGGCGTTCCCGGCCTCTTCATCGCCGACGCAGACATAGCGGCGCAACAGCGTGTCATCGACCGTGCCATAGCGGTGTTCGGTGCCTAAGAGCATCTCGAACTTGCGGCCAAGCCTTGCTTGCGCCTTTTCGCGCAGCGCCACGACCTGGAGGCGCAGCTTTTCAAGCTCGTCATCGGCACCGGCGCGCATCGCCAGCTGACCGATCCGGCCGCCGTTCGACACCAGCTTTTCCCATTCGGCATTGTCGAAGAACTTGAACTTCGCCTTCACGTTCAACTCGGGCGAGGGGGTGTTGATGTGAAGCGAGGTCACGACCGAGGTCCAGGGGTTCACGTCGGTCGGCAACAGGTTCGGCGCGCCGATCATCGCGTTGATGAGCGAGGTCTTGCCCGCCTTGATCTGCCCGATCACGGTGACCGAAGGCTCGACCTCACGCACCTGCTGCAGGATGCGGGTGACTTTCTTCGAGGTGTCGGCATCGGCCATCGTCACGAAATCGCGCAGCGCGTCTTCGAACTTCTGCTGCGCATCGGCAATGCGGGTGAGGCCCGGAAAGCTGCGCTTCAGGCCGGGGTCGGTCAACGGGATCGTCAGGCCCTCAGGCTCGACGATCAGGTCTTCGCTCTGGAGTGTTGCACCGAGTCGCATCTTACCCTCTCAACCACCGTCCCCCGACAGAGCTATATCGCACATTTCGAAGCGCAAGTCCTCGCAATCATGACACAACTGCGGCTGCAGGCGTGAAATTGGCGTGATTTGCCTGCTGTAAATGGCTGAAATAAGGTCATGCGGCCCGCAATGTCTCCAAATCGCGACGGATTTGCAGGATAAGGGTCAGGGTATCGTCCGCCGGAGCGTGGCCCTTTTCAAGCTGCATCAACAGGATCAGGTCAAGAACGTCGCCCAGACCGGTGCTGATTCGGCGCAAACCGGGTGAGGTTCCGCGCTGCAGAAGCTCGCTGACCGTCTCGATCGTCTTGCGTCCGTGATCGAGGATGGTGTCCACGGGTAGCTTCCCCGCCGGATCGATCCGCTGCACAAGCTCGCCCGAACGTGCGATGATCAGCTCGATCGCCTGGTCGAGAATCGCCACATCGGTGGCCGCAACTGCCAAAGGGGCGGCCTCGGGTGCCGGGGCTGCCGCGACCCGGGCCGAGATGCGCGGCCGCTCGCGCCGTTCACCGGCTGCGTCGGACCGGCGGTCCCGGATCGACGCAACCCTGGGCGAGGCAAGCTCTTCCGGCGCCAGCGGCTCCAGCGCCGGACGGGCCGACGGGGCAGGTCCCCGGACCCGCGTGACGGGTTCGCCCGGAACGGCGCGTGGCGGCGGGGCGGCTGGCCTGGCCTCGGCAGCGGGCTTGCGGGCGGCAAAGACCGACACCCGTTCCGAAGAAGCGGGGGGCTCGGCTGCCTTGACCGCCGCCGGTTCGATCCGGTCGGCGGGGGCCGATGCCGCCTTGAGGTCATCCATGGGTGCGCCAGGGGCCGTGGGCTGTGGCGCTGCGAAGGCTGGGGCTTCGGGCGCGGGGGCCGGTTCGGGGTCCGGTTCGCGGTTCGTCTCGGCAGGTGGGGCCAAGGGCGCTGCCGTCGAGCGCATCGCTGCGGACCGCTCCACATCCCGGCGCACCACGGGCGGCGCTGGCGGCGGGCGCGAGGTGACGGGTCGCCGTTCGGCAGCCTCGGTCGGGGATTTCCAGGTGGTGCGCAACGGCATCGACGCCGCCGCCGCAATCTCGTTCGGGTCCGGGGTCTGGCGCAACCGATCGGACAGCCTTTGGTTGCCCGGCGTCGCACCCCCGCCAACAAGCGGTTGCTCCTGCGGCAAAGGCGCTGGCCGGGCCTCGGCCGGTGGAGCGGAGGGCGGCACGGCGGGCGTCGCCTTGACCAGAGGCTGGTCGGGCTCGCCTTCCATCAGCGCCCGCGCGCTCGTGTCCGGTACGGACGGCTTGGCCCCGTCGCTTGCCCCGTCGCTGACCCCGGCGAGGATCTTGGCAAGGACATCATCCTCTACCGCTGCCTGGGGTGGTGCGACCGCCACCGGAACCGGGGGCGCTTCGGGGGCGGCAGCGTGCTCCGGCGGCTCTGGCCATTCCGCCTTGGCCGATGGCGCATCCGTTCTGACCGGGTCGGGGGGCGGGACCCAGCCCGGATCGGGCACAAAGACCGGTTCGGCGCTGACCGCAGGGGCCTGAAAGCGCCGCGCGACCATCTCACCAGCCTCGACATGGCGGGCCAGCAGCACCTCGGCGGTGTCGGTATCGGCGCGTCGGGCGGCCTGCACCCGCGCCTTGATCGTCGAGATGACGGCGGCAGCCCCACTTTGGCGGAACTTGTCCCGGTCGACCGCCCCACCCGGGGGCATCGCCGCGCGCGCCAGCTTGGCCGAGATCGCGAAGACCTGGCGGAAATCCTCACCCGCGCGCTGTTCGATCCGGTCCAGCACACCGGTCGCGGCATCGGTGCTGCCCAGAAGATCGGTCTTGGTCACGAACAGGAAACCATTGTCCTTGACCATGTCGGGCATGCTTTCCCACACCACCTGCTCTTTCGGCAGGTACGAGGTCGTGCACCAGATCACGATATCGGCGCGCTTGCTGGCCCAGATCGCTGCCCGGCGCTGTTCGGCATCCATCGGGCCTGCCGACACCTCCAACAGGCTGATCACCTTCAAGGCGGGCAGGTCGCGTTCCACCGTCACCAGGGCCGGGTTCCGGGTCAGTACCTGGGCGAGGTCGTGGCCGGCAATCGCCTCGGTCCGCCC
>NCDS01000203.1 GCA_002280315.1 Rhodobacterales bacterium 32-66-7
CAGCCGGAGGGGCCGAGCCCATCGCATCCGTGCCGTAAAGGCAGTCATAAAGGCTGCCCCAGCGCGCATTCGCGGCGTTCAGCGCGTAGCGGGCGTTGGTGATCGGCACGACAAGCTGGGGACCGGCGACCTTTGCGACCTCGGGGTCAACTCCAGTGGTGGAAATGCTGAAATCCGGCCCCTCGGGCAGAAGATACCCGATCTCGGCGAGATACGCCTTGTAGGCGGCATGGTCATGCGCCTGGCCGCGCCGGGCGATGTGCCAGGCGTCGATCTGGGATTGGAGCGTGTCGCGCCGGGCCAGCAGCGCGCGGTTCTGCGGGGTGAAGTCGTGCAGAAGGCTGGCAAAGCCTTGCCAGAAGGCGGCGGGGGGGATGCCGGTGCCGGGCAGCGCCTCCTCTTCGATGAAGCGGGAAAGGACCGTTGCCACCTGAAGCTGGGCGCGTTCTGTCCGCTCGACCATCTGTTCCCCCTTGCCCCTGCGGGCCGTTCTGACGCGTCACCCTAGGCGCAACCGGGCCTGGCCAGCAAGCGAGGCGGCGGCGGGAACAGTTCGCTACCTTGCTAAGTTATTCTTGCTGTTAACGACTCGGGCCGCTATACTAAGCCAGATGGCTAAGCATGACCCCCAGCTTGACGATCTCTTCCACGCCCTGTCGGACCCGACGCGGCGGATGATCCTGACGCGGCTGGCCCGTGGGCCGGCTGCGGTGACCGAACTTGCGGGCCCGACCGGCCTGCGCCTGCCCACCGTCCTGCGGCATCTGTCGGTGCTGGAGGGGGCAGGTCTGGTCACCAGCCAGAAAGACGGCCGCGTGCGGTCCTGTTCGCTGGTGCCCGAGGCCCTCGCCCCGATGCAGGGCTGGCTCGATGAGCAGCGCAGGATCTGGGACGCCCGCCTGAACCGCCTTGACGCCTATGTCATGACCCTCATGAAGGACCAGAACGATGCCCCCAGACCGGACCCCTGACCTGAACCTCGACCCCGAACTCGACCTTGTGCTGGAGCGCGAGGTCAACGCCCCGCGTGAGGTGCTTTACACTTGCTGGACCACGCCCGAACACCTGGTCCACTGGTTCGTGCCGAAACCGCACAAGGTGACCGCCTGCGAGCTTGACGTGCGTCCCGGCGGGGCCTGCAACACCACGTTTGAGGTCGAGGGCAACCTGATGGAAAACAACGGCGTCTATCTTGAGGTGATCCCGAACGAAAAGCTCGTTTTCACCAAACAACTTTTTTATGAGAATAAAGATTTTGGGTTTCAGGTTATAACTATGGATGACAAAATGAATGTGAAAGAAAAATACTTACCTGTCACGCAGCTGGAGGCCTATGCCCAGGGCCTCCTGAAATGACCAGCCGCTTCGCCCTTCTGGAGTTTGAGCGCACGGTCGCAGCCCCCGTTGCCACACTTTGGCAAGCCTGGACCGCCCCCGCCGCCCGCGCGGTCTGGTCCCCACCCGCCCCCGGCGTGACGGTCGAGGTTCTGGAGGCTGACAGCCGGATCGGCGGACGCGAGATCTCGCTCTGCAAGGTCGCGGGGATGCCGGATGTCCGGGTAGAGGCGGGCTGGCTGGAGCTTCAGACCGACCGCCTGAGCGTGAACTGCGAAGTGGTAAGCTCGGAAGGGGTCATCGATTCGGCCGCCCTCATCACCGCTGAGTTGACCGAAGAGGGTACGGGGAGCCGGATCAGGGTTGCGGTGCAGCTCGCCTCGCTTGCCGCAGATATGGCGGCGGGGTATCGGCAGGGGTTTGAGGCGGGGTTGGCAAATCTCGCGGGTGTGGCCGGGCGGGCGATGGGGGCCGGACGGGTTTACCTGCCGCACCACCCGGATCGACCTCGGCCAAGGTGGCGACTGGGTGTTCGACATGATTGGCCCGGACGGTACGGTCTATCCGAACCATCACCGTTACGGCCAGGTGCTGCACGAGGCGCGGCTCGACTACGGGCTTCACTGGGGTGAGAACGGGCCGAAACACGCGGATGCCTGGGCGGCGTTTGTCGACAAGGACGGGGCGACCGAGGTCACGCTGGGCATGGTCTTCGCCACGGCCGAGGAGTTTCAAACAGCGCGCGGCTTTGGCGCGGTGGAGCTTGGCTTGCAGACGCTGGGCAAACTGGCGCGGTTCGTTGGGGCGGACTGACGCCGGGGCGCGGACCAAAGTCCTTGAAGAAGAAATTTGGTGCCTGCCGCCTTACCGGACCCATCAGGGTCGGCGCGGCGACGGTTGGTCCTGGCTGCTTTTCCCCGCGCGGCATCGGTCCGAGCAATACCTGACCTCGTCCCAGACCTTTTCCCATTTCTTCCGCCAGGTGAACGGCTTGCCGCAGGTCTGGCAGGTCTTTTCCGGCAGGTTCGCCTTCTTCACCCCCCTTGGCATGTCAAAGGTCCAGCGTCAGTTGCGCCGACGGTGCGCGGCGCCGGGGCGAACGGTCGTTCACAAAGCGCGGGTCGGCGCGGCTGGCGTGGCGCGTGACGATCCCGGCGGCGGTATCGGCAAAGCCGGGGGCCTTGCGCGCGCCCCAGATCGCCTCCCGCGCCTCCCGCGCAGCGGTGGAGACATCGACGATCGGTTCGGGATAGCGGTCGCCAAGCACACGCCGCGCCTCGGGCCATTTCCACGGCTCGTGAAGGAACGCGTCGGGCACCGGGGCCAGTTCCGGCACCCAGGCGCGGATGAAGGCACCGGTCGGGTCCTGATCCAGGCCCTGCTTGACCGGATTGTAGATGCGCGGCGTGTTGATCCCGGTCGTGCCGGATTGCATCTGGATCTGCGGCCAGTGGATCCCCGGTTCGTAATCGGTGAACATCCGCGCCAGATGCCCGCCGCTGGCCCGCCAATCAAGCCAGAGGTGATAGGACGCGACCGAGGTCACCATCGCCCGCATCCGGAAATTGAGCCACCCCGTCGCCCGCAGATACCGCTGGCAGGCATCGAGGAACGGCAGCCCCGTCTCCCCCGCCGACCAGGCCTGCAGGCGGGTGGCATCGCTGTTGCGCGGGCGCAGGATGGCGGTGGGATGCAGATCGCGCACCTCGATCGCGGGCTGATCCTCCAGCTTCTGGATGAAGTGGTCGCACCAGGCGAGCCGGGACTGGAAACTGCGCAAGGACCCGCCCCAGCGCCCCCCCGGACGTTCAACCTGCCTGGCTTCGGTCGCCTGCACCACCTCGCGCAGCGACAGCGTGCCCCAGGCGAGGTGCGGCGAGAGGCGGGAACAGGCCCGCTCACCCGTCAGGGGGGAGGACATCGCCGCCTGATAAGGCTCCCCCCGCCGGGTCAGGAAACTGTCAAGGAGGTCGAGCGCCCTTGTCCGCCCGCCACGCTGACGGTGCGGGCAGGGGTCATCCGCCAGTTTCAGCGCGCGCGAGGATGGGATCGGACCCGGCTCCACCCCCGCAACGCATTGCAGGGCGGGTGGGGGCAGGACCGGGGCCGCCATAAAGCCATCCCGCGCGGCAGCCCAGCCGTTCCGGCTGGCCAGACGGCGAACCACCCCGCTTTGCGGCAGTTCGGTCCATTCGATCCCGCCTGCCCGTGCCCAGGCGGCCACCTGCCGGTCGCGGGCATAGGTCCAGAGGTTGCCAGTCTCTTCATGGCTGACGATGTTCTTGATCCGGTGCTGCCGGCAAAGGCGCGCCAGAACCTCGACCGCGTCGCCGTGCCGCACCACCAGTGGGACGCTGAACGCGGCCAAAGCCTCCCGCAGATCGGCCAGGGATTCGGCCACGAAATCCCACTGCCGGGCCGAGGCGTCAGGCGCGGACCATAGGCCCGGCTCGACAATGAAGACAGGCAGAAACGGCCCCAACCCGGCGGCAAGCGTCAGCGCCGGGTGGTCATGAAGGCGCAGATCGCGCTTGAGCCAGACAAGAACATTCATGGAACAAGGTTAGCAGGTTCCGGTCTGGCGACAAACCCGAAAAAGCGATCAGCCGTTCTCGGGGATCGGTGTGGGCGGAAGGTCAGGGCCGGGGCTCGGCACCTCGGAGGGCGGCAGGTCCGGCTGGGTCGGGGCCGGATTTCCCGGCGTCGGCACCGGATCGCCCACCGGCGGCACCGGATCATCAGCAGGCGGCAACGGATCACCGATCGGTTGGATCGGGTCCGATCCGGACGGAACGGTCGCCGCAGGCTCGACCGCGTCGCCGCTGCGGCCGTCGATCTGGGTCGTCTCGCCCTGCGGCGGATCGGAGCGTTCGAACACGCGCAAGGTCAGCCAGCCCAGCAGCGTGAGCGCAAAGATGACGACCAGCGCCATGCCGATCAGCGGGCCTTTGTGGCGGCGCTGCTGGGTTTCCATATTCGTCCTTGGGGCCGACATGGCGGTATCCTTTCCTGTGACAAAGGCCCGTTGCGGAGGGGCCCGTTGCGCCGGACGCTCATCGCGCAACCGCCCAAAGCGCAAACAATTGTGACGCGCAGGGCCGTTGCTGCCGCACGCACCCCTCGCTAACGTGGCAAAAGCCCGATGGTTCCCCGAAAGACAGGTTCAGCATGACCGCCCCGCCGCCCGAGACGATCCATCTGGCCGACTATCAGCCCTATTCGCATCTCGTGGGCTCGGTGGACCTGGTGTTCCGGCTTGACCCCAAGGCGACGCGCGTGACGGCGCGGCTGGCGCTGTCGCCGAACCCGGCCCGGCCCGGCAGGCATGATCTGCGGCTCGATGGCGAGGGGCTGACGCTTCTGTCCTGCAAGGTCGATGGCAAGCCGGTCAAGCCCGGGATCGACGACCGTGGCATGACCCTGCCAGCGAAAGCGCTGCCCGCCGGTGCCTTCCTGCTGGAGACCGAGGTCGAGATTGCGCCCGACACCAACACGGCGCTTGAGGGGCTTTACATGTCGCGGGCCATGTACTGCACCCAATGCGAGGCGCAGGGCTTTCGCAAGATCACCTATTACCCCGACCGGCCTGACGTCATGTCGCGCTTCAAGGTGCGGGTCGAGGGCGACCTGCCGGTCCTTCTGTCCAACGGCAATCCTGTCGCGCAAGGCCCCGGCTGGGCCGAATGGGACGATCCCTGGCCCAAACCCGCCTATCTGTTCGCCTTGGTCGCAGGCGATCTTCGCGCGCATTCCGATCGCTTCACCACCGCCTCGGGGCGTGAGGTTGCGCTCAACATCTGGGTGCGTCCGGGGGATGAGGATCGCTGCGCCTATGCGATGGACAGCCTGATCCGCTCCATGCGCTGGGACGAACAGGTGTACGGGCGCGAGTATGACCTTGATGTCTTCAACATCGTCGCGGTCGATGATTTCAACATGGGCGCGATGGAGAACAAGGGGCTGAACATCTTCAACGCCCGCTATGTCCTGGCCAGCCCCGAAACCGCGACCGATGAGGACTAT
>NCDS01000204.1 GCA_002280315.1 Rhodobacterales bacterium 32-66-7
GGGCCAGGTCGGGTTCGGTCCAGTCCACCCGGCCACCGGGTTTGCCTGCCGTGGCTGCCACCCGGTCCAACCGCTGGAGGGCCGGTTCCTGCAGCGCCTGACGGAGCCAGAGGCTGCTGGTGTCAGCCTGCATCAATGCGCCTCGGCCCAGTTCCTGCCCTGGCCAGCCTCTACCGCGAGGTGGACGTTCAGGGTCACTGCGGGGGCGGAGGCTTGTTCCATCACCTCCTTCGCGATGGGGATCAGGTTCGGGGCGTCGGCTTCGGCGACTTCGAAGAGAAGTTCGTCATGGACCTGGAGGAGCATCTTCGCGTCGAGGTGGGCGATGGCCTTCGGCATCCGGATCATGGCGCGGCGGATCACGTCGGCGGCGGTGCCCTGGATGGGCGCGTTGATCGCGGCGCGTTTGGCGAAGCCTGCGCCGGGGCCTTTGGCGTTGATCTCGGGCGTGTTGATTTTCCGACCGAAGAGGGTCTGGACGTAGCCGTTCGCCTGGGCGAACTTCACCGTGTCGTTCATGTAGGTGCGGATGCCGGGGAACCGCTCGAAATAGCGGTCGATGAAGCCCTGCGCCTCGGCCCGCGGGATGCGGAGGTTTCTTGCCAGGCCGAAGCCCGAGATGCCGTAGATCACGCCGAAGTTGATCGCCTTGGCCTTCCTGCGGATGTCTGGGGTCATCTCGGACAGGGGGACGTTGAACATCTCGGAGGCGGTGAGGGCGTGGATGTCGATGCCGTCCTCGAACGCCCGGCGAAGCTCGGGGATCTCGGCGATATGGGCGAGGATGCGAAGCTCGATCTGGGAATAGTCGAGCGAGACGAGGACCCGGCCTTCGGGGGCCACGAACGCCTCGCGGATGCGGCGGCCTTCTTCGGTGCGGATCGGGATGTTCTGGAGGTTGGGGTCGGTTGACGCCAGCCGCCCGGTGGAGGCTCCGGCGATGGAATAGCAGGTATGGACGCGGCCCGTGTCGGGGTTGATCGCCAGTTGCAGCGCGTCGGTGTAGGTGGATTTCAGCTTGGAGATCTGCCGCCAGTCGAGGATGCGGGCGGCAAGCTGCGCGCCGGTCGGATGGTCGTCGAGCGTCGTGATATCCTCAAGAATATCCGCGCCGGTGGCATAGGCCCCGGTCTTGCCCTTGGTCCCGCCGGGGATTTGCAGCCGGTCGAACAGGATCTCGCCCAGCTGCTTGGGTGAGCCGACGTTGAACTTGTCCCCGGCGATATCGTGGATCTCCTCCTCCAGTTGGACCAGCTTTTGCGCGAAGGCGTTCGACATCATGCGGAGGGTGTCGCGGTCGACCTTGATCCCGGCCATCTCCATATCCGCCAGCACGGGCACCAACGGGCGTTCCAGCGTCTCGTAGACCGTGGTCACCCGGCGCGGGGGAAGCTGCGGTTTGAAGAGCTGCCACAGGCGGAGGGTCACGTCGGCGTCCTCGGCGGCGTACTTCACCGCGTCGTCGATGGCGACCCTGTCAAAGGTGATCTGGCCCTTGCCGGTGCCGATCAGCGTCTTGATCGAGACCGGCTGATAGCCGAGGTAGCGGTCGGAAAGCTCGTTCATGCCGTGGGTGTTGAGGCCGGCGTGCATCACGTAGCTCATCAGCATGGTGTCGTCGAAGGGGGTGATCCGGATGCCGCGGCGGGCGAAGATCTTCCAGTCGTATTTCATGTTCTGGCCGATCTTCAGGATCGCCGGGTCTTCAAGCACCGGTTTCAGCGCGGCGAGGGCCATGTCCATCGGCAGTTGGTCGGGGGCGAGGGCGGTGGCCCCGAAAAGGTCTCCGCCGCCGGTGGTGTGGCCGACCGGGATGTAACACGCCATCCCCGCATCGACCGAAAGCGAGATGCCGACCAGATCGGCCTGCATCTCATCCAGGCTGGTGGTTTCGGTATCGACGGCGACATGGCCGACCTCGCGGATGCGATGGATCCAGCGGTTGAGCGCAAAGAGGTCGCGGACGCATTCGTAGGCGGAAAGATCGAACGGCAGACGCTCATCGTTCGACTGCGTCTCCTCCTCGCGCGGGGTGACGGGAAGTTGGGTGGGTTCGGGCAGGGCAGGGGGGGTCATACCCAGCTTTTCCGCCACCCGCTTGGTCAGGGTGCGAAACTCCATCCGGTTGAGGAAATCCATCACCGCGCCGGCGTCGGGCAGGCGGATTTCGAGATCGTCCAGCGTCACGTCGAGGGGGGTGTCGCAGTCGAGCGTGACCAGCGCGCGCGAAATGCGGATCTGCTCGGCATTGTCGATCAGCGCCTCGCGGCGTTTGGGCTGCTTGATCTCGCCCGCGCGGGCCAGAAGGGTATCGAGGTCGCCGTATTCCTGGATCAGAAGGGCAGCGGTCTTGAGCCCGATTCCCGGCGCGCCGGGGACGTTGTCGACCGAATCGCCCGCCAGCGACTGCACGTCGATCACCCGGTTGGGGGGGACGCCGAATTTCTCCATCACCTCATCCGGGCCGATGCTGCGGGCCTTCATCGGGTCGAACATGTCGACGCCGTGCCGGATCAGCTGCATCAGGTCCTTGTCGGAGGAGATGATGGTGCAGCTGCCCCCCGCTTCCACCGCGCGGCAGGACAGGGCTGCGATGATGTCGTCGGCCTCATACCCCTCGGTCTCAAGGCAGGCGACGTTGAAGGCGCGGGTGGCTTCGCGGGTCAGGGGGAACTGCGGGCGCAGGTCTTCCGGCAACTCGGGGCGGTTGGCCTTGTACTTGTCGTAGATCGCATTGCGGAACGTGGTCGCGGAATGGTCGAACACCACGGCAAGATGTGTGGCGGCCTTCCCGGCGCTGGCGCGGGAAAGCTCATTCCACAGGATGTTGCAGAACCCGGCGACTGCCCCCACCGGCAAACCGTCGGACTTTCGGGTCAGGGGCGGCAGCGCATGGTAGGCGCGGAAGATATAGGCCGAGCCGTCGATGAGGTGCAAATGGTGGCCGGGGCCGAAGGTCATGGATCTCTCCCTTTGGTGGTCCCGAGTATTGGCAGAAGCGCAGGCCAAGGGCTACCCGTCTTGCCCCGAAAGGTGCCAGTCCAGCGCCAGGGTGACCGACCAGTTGGCCGGCGTCCAGAGGCCGAAGGGGATGCCCGAGGCGCGGAAGGTTTCACCCAGCCAGGCGTTGCAGGTGCGAAAGGCGTGAAAGCGGCCCTGGGCCGGAAAGAAGGCGTCCGATCCGGTGAAGCCGGGTTGGGCCAGCGCGGTCGGGCTGGCGATGGCCGCTGCGGTCTGGCTTAGGAGGGCCTGGAACTGCGCTTCGGACAGGGTCAGGGTGCGCAGGTTCGGCGCGGTGTCCAGGGGGCCGGTCACGTCCAGCCGGATCACGGCGCTGTCGCCGGTGACTGCGGTGAAGACCGCGCTGGCGGTGATGTCGGCATAGGTTCCGGCGGTGGTGTAGAACGCTTGCGATCCCCAGCCCAGCATCAGCCACTCTGCCCCCGGATGCGAGACGGGGACCCCGGCCGCCTCGGCAAAGGCAAAGCGGGCGCGGACTTCGGGCGTCAGGGGGAACAGGATGTCGGTATGGATCGGCCCCTGGATCAGCGCGATGGTTCGGGCAGGGGGGCCGGAAAGGTCGGGGCCAGGTCCGGGGATCAGGGGCAGAACAACCGTCGCGGCAAGGAGGAGGCTCGCCAGCCCGACCGTGGCATGAAACGGGCGGCACCTTTCGGTACCGCCCTGAACCCTTGATCCAGACAGGATCAGTAGGTCGAGATCATGTCGCAGATCGGCGCCATGCGGGTGTCGTCCGACAGATAGGCCATCGAGGTGGCGCCAGCGTCGGTTCCGGTGCCGGTCGCGACGCCGGTGTCGGTCCCGGTGTCCGTCCCGGTGGCTGCGGTGTCGTTCTGCATGGTGGTGCCGCCGCCGGTGGTGGTGTCGGTCCCGGCAGCCGCCGTCATCTCGTCGCAACGGGCGCGGATCGCGTCCTGGTCTTCGACGCTGAGGGTGGACCACTGGGCCTCGATCTCGTCGCCCGACCGCATCGTGGTCATCGCTTCATCCGAGAAGAAGACGGTGCCGGTGCGGTTCGACAGCTCGTCCAGCGTGCTGTCCGGGGCACCAGCGGGCGCGGTGTCGGAGTTCTTCGCCGGATCGGTCGTTTCGGTTTGCGCGAAGGCAGGAACGGCGATGATCAGGGCGAGCAGGCTTGCATAAAGTTTCATCAAGGTTCTCCAGGTTTGGTTTCAGCGGGTGACCGATGACAGAGGGGGGGATGCTTTCAGGCGAGAGGGAGGGGGCACCTGAAGCTCTCTGTCATCGGTTCGCAGGGTGAAACCCGGCAGCGGCAAAACGGTTCCTGCCGCAGCCCGCGTCCCGCAAAACGCTGGGCGAGTTGTTGCGCATCGCGGATCGAAGGCCCGGGAAACCTTCGGTCGGCTGGGTGGATCGGGCAGGCTTAGGTGGCGGGAAGGATCAGTGGCGGTCGTGCGCGTGGTCGCGGTCGATCTCGAACCGTTTGTCGCAATAGCCGCATTCGACAAAGCCGGTCTCTTCCGGGATCGTCAGCCAGACGCGGGGATGCCCAAGGGCACCTTCGCCCCCGTCACAGGCCACTTTCCAGACGGTGACGATCTGGGTTTCCGGGGCTGGGGTCGGCATGGGGGCATCCTTTGGTCGGGCTACGCAGGACTTATCGCGGATGGCAGGCGCGCGGGCAAGAGGATGCGCTTACGCCCCGATCAGCGCGGTGCGCGATTTCAGCGCCTGCAGCCAGCCAAGACCCTGCGCCGTGCCCCGCGTGGGGCGATATTCGGCCGCGATCCAGATGCCCGGGCAATGGGCGTCCGCCTCGTCACAAAGGTCGGGCACGGAAAAACCGCCACCGCCAGGCTCATTCCGGCTGGGAAACCCGGCGATCTGGATGTGGTTCACCTGGTGGCGATGCTCGGCCCAGACCTGGGCTGCATCGCCATGCAGTCGCGCCGCGTGCCAGAGGTCGAACTGCAGCCCGATCCGCGCATCGCCCAGATCATCCAGGATGCGCGCGGCCTGGTCGAAATCGTTCAGGAAGTAGCCCGGCATGTCGTCGGGGTTCAAAGGCTCGATCGTCAGGGTCAGTTCGGGCGCTTCCTGCCGCGCCCAAAGCAGATTCTCGACATAGCAATCCCGGGCAAGAGGGCCCTTGGCGACGCCTGCCATCACATGGAGCCGGGAGACCTTCAGCCGCGCGGCATAGTCGGCGGCGCGCAGAAAGCTGTCGCGGAACCGAAGCTCCATCCCCGGGATCGCGGCAAAGCCACGGTCGCCGCTGGCCCAGTCGCCGGGGGGCGTGTTGATCAGGGCAAGGGGCATCCCGTTCAGCGCGCGCTCCCAGTCGGCCATCGAATGATCATAGGGAAACAGGGCCTCGACCCCGTCAAAGCCAGCGCGCGCCGCCCAGTCGGGACGGTCGAGCATCGGGACCTCGGTGAAAAGCAAGGTCAGGTTCGCGGCAAAGCGGGGCAAGAAATGGCCTCTCAGGACAGGTCGGATGACGGGATGACCGGGAAGAACTGTCCCGCCGACCAGATGCCGAACCACATCGTCCCCTCATGCAGGTGGTGGCGGCAAAGATCAACCAGCCGGAGAAAGGATTTCCGGTCGATCAGCGCCCAGAGGTTCGCCCGGACCAGAAGATAGGGCGCGGGCTCGTCGCTCTCCGGGTCGATCTTCACCTGCAAGGGATGGTCCTGATCCAGGCGGGCGACATCCTCGGTCTTCGTCGTGAAGGTGACGGTCTGGCTTTCGCCTTCGCCCGCAACCTCGAAATCGGTGGCCAGAAACGGCGCGTCCTCGACCTTGATGCCGACCTTTTCGACCGGGGTCACCAGGAAGTAATCATCCCCCTCCCGCTTCAGGATCTGCGAGAAAAGCTTGACCAGCGCCGGGCGGCCGATGGGGGTGCCAAGGTAGAACCAGGTGCCGTCGCGGGCGATGCGCATGTCGATATCGCCGCAGAAATCCGGGTTCCACAGATGGACCGGGGGCAGCCCCTTGCGGGTGGCGGCACGGGCGGCGGTGGCAAGGGCGTCGGCGTCGGGCAGGGGGGCTGATCTTGTCATCGGGAAAGTTTAGCTGCCTTCGGCCGGGGTGCAACGGGGATGCACCGGGGTGCAATGGTCGTGGAAACCGTCCACATCGCGATACGTTCCGTTTACCGGCCCGCCTGCTCGGCTGACAACGCTTGTGGACCGGCTCTCACGATCATTTGTGTCAAGTCGCCTTTTGCCATTTGTGCCCGGCTGGATAGTTCGGTCTAATGCGGGGGGACAAACCCTGAAGGGAGCATGTGGCATGGCCGATACCAAGGCGCTGGTGGCAGAGATCGAGGCGCTGGGCGCGACGCTGGGGGAAGCCAAGGCGTCGATCAACCGCCGTTTCATCGGGCAGGAAAAGGTGGTGGACCTGGTCCTTGCCGCGATGCTGTGCGGCGGACATGCGCTTCTGGTCGGCCTGCCGGGTCTGGGCAAGACCCGGCTCGTCGATACGCTGGGGACGGTGATGGGGCTGAAGGCCAACCGCATCCAGTTCACGCCGGACCTCATGCCTGCGGATATCCTTGGCTCCGAAGTCCTTGACAGCGGCGATGGCGCGCGGGCGTTCCGGTTCATCGAGGGGCCGATCTTCTGCCAGCTCCTGATGGCCGATGAGATCAACCGCGCCTCGCCCCGGACGCAATCGGCCCTCTTGCAGGCCATGCAGGAAAAGGAGGTCACCATCGCCGGCCAGCATGCCGCCCGGGTGAGGTTGAGGGGCGTGATCTGGCCGATGCGCTCAGCTGGGGCCCCGGCCCCCGTGCCGCGCAGGCGCTGATGTTGACGGTGCGGGCGCGTGCGCTTCTGGACGGGCGGCTCGCCCCGTCGGTCAGCGATGTCGCGGCGCTGGCGCAGGCGGTCCTTGTCCACCGCATGGCGCTGTCTTTCGCCGCCCGCGCCCGGGGTGAGACGTTGTCCGCGATCATCAGCCGCGTCACCACCCGCGTCCTCGGCCTTGGGGCCGCCGCGTGAACCCAGCCCCCGTTCCAACCGCCGACCTGCGCGCCCGGGCCGAGGCGCTGGGCCAGACCCTGCCGCCCCTTCTGGCCGAGGCCGAGATGCTCGCGGCCACCGTCATGCTGGGCGAACATGGACGCCGCAGAGCGGGGCTCGGGGATGAGTTCTGGCAGTACCGTCCGGCGCATCAGGGCGATTCGGCGCGGATGATCGACTGGCGCCGCTCTGCCCGCAGCGACAGCCATTTCGTGCGTGAGCGCGAATGGCAGGCGGCGCAGTCGGTGACGCTTTGGGTCGATCCGGCGCGGTCGATGGGCTTTACCGGCGACAAGTCCCGCGCGGCCAAGGCGGATCGGGCCAAGCTTCTGGCGCTGGCGCTGGCTGTCCTCTTGCTGCGTGGCGGGGAACGGGTCGGCATCGCCGGGATGGCGCAGCCCCGGTCCGGCCGGGCGCAGATGCTGCGGCTAGCGGCGCGGCTGTCGGGGGATGCGGCGGTCGAGGAATATGGCGCGCCGGTCACGGATGGCATGGTCAGCCACGGTCGCGCGGTGTTCCTGTCGGACTTCCTGGGCGATCTGACCGCGGTCGAGGCCGGGTTGGGCCGCGCGTCGGACCGGGGGGTCAGGGGCGCTTTGATCCAGGTTTTGGACCCGGCGGAGGAAGAGTTTCCCTTCGACGGCCGCACGATCTTTGAATCGATGGGCGGCACCCTGCGGTATGAAACGCAGAAGGCCGGTGATCTGCGGACCCGCTATCTGGCCAAACTGGCCGAGCGCAAGGACCGGCTTTCCAGCCTTGCCCGGGCCGTCGGTTGGCACTTCACCACGCATCACACCGGGCATCCGGCGCAATCGGCGCTTCTGTGGGCCTATGCCGCGTTGCAGGGGGGGCGCTGATGTTCATGATCGGCCCGATCGGCTTTGCGCTGCCCTGGCTTCTGGCGGCGCTGATCGCCTTGCCGATCCTGTGGTTCCTCTTGCGCGCCGTGCCGCCCGCGCCGATTCGGCGGCGATTTCCGGGCATCGCGCTCCTTCTGGGTCTGAAGGATGACGAGGCCGAGACGGACAAGACGCCGTGGTGGCTCCTCCTTCTGCGGATGCTGGCGGTTGCGGCGGCGATCATCGGGTTTGCCGGACCGGTCCTGAACCCCGATGTGCGGGCCGAAGGCTCGGGTCCGCTTCTGGTGGTGGTGGACGGCAGTTGGGCCGACGCCCGGGACTGGCCGCGCCGGGTGGAAAAGGCGGCGGCACTGGTGGCCGAAGCCGGGGCCGAGGGGCGACCGGTGGCGCTGATCCGCCTGACCGACGCGCCCCAGGCGGTGGAGTTTCAGACGGCTGAGGCCTGGGCCGGTCGCGCGGCGGGTCTGCAACCGATGGCCTGGGCCCCGGGCGACTTCGCCGGTTGGGCGGCCGTCCTGCCAGAAGGCGGGTTTGACACGGTCTGGCTGTCCGACGGTCTGGCGCACCCGGGGCGGGAGGATCTGCTGACTGCCCTGGAAGCCGCCGGTCCGGTGCGGGTGATCGAAAGCCCGCGTCCGCTGCTGGGCCTGCATCCAGCCAGCTTTGCCGATGGTGCGGTCACGGTGTCCGCCAGCCGGATGCCCGCCGCCGGTGTCCTGTCGGTCGAGGTGATCGCGCGCGGTCCCGACCCCGGCGGGATCGAACGAGAGCTGGCGCGCGTGACCCTGACCTTTGCCGCCGGGGCCGAACGGGCCGAGGCGGTGCTGGACGTGCCCGCCGAACTCCGCAACCGGATCACGAGGTTCGAGTTGGAGGCTGCGCGGACAGCGGGGGCGGTCAGCCTGACCGACGACAGTCTGAAACGGCGCAAGATCGCGCTGATCGGCGGCGGTGCGGACCAGGAGGCGCTGCAGCTTCTGTCGCCGACTCATTACCTGCGCCAGGCGCTGGAACCGGTGGCCGAGATCATCGAAGGCTCCCTGACCGAGGTCCTGCTCGCCAGCCCCGACGTGGTGATCCTGGCCGACGTGGCGCGCCTGACCCAAAGCGAGACCGACGCCACGCTGGAGTGGCTGGAGGAGGGTGGCCTTCTCCTCCGCTTTGCCGGGCCGCGACTGGCCGCCAGCGATGTCAGCCGGTTCGAGGAAGACCCGCTGATGCCGGTGCGCCTGCGCGAAGGCGGCAGGACGGTCGGCGGCACCATGAGCTGGGGAGAGCCGAAGGCGCTCGCGCCGTTCGTTGAAGGCTCGCCCTTCTACGGTCTGGTCTCGCCGGACGATGTGGAGGTGCGGGCGCAGGTCCTGGCCCAGCCCGACCCCGAACTCGCCGCGCGTACCATTGCGGCGCTGGAGGATGGCACCCCCCTGGTGACGCGGAAAGCGGTGGGGGATGGACAGGTGGTGCTGGTGCATGTGACGGCGAACGCCGAATGGTCGTCGCTGCCCCTGTCCGGCCTGTTCGTGCAGATGCTGGAACGGCTGGCTGTTTCCACCCGCCCCGCTTTGCCGGATGCAGCCGACCTTGCCGGTCAGGTCTTCGTGCCGGAAATGGTGCTCGACGGCTACGGGCAACTCGCTGACGCCGGAGAGCTTCCCGGGGTTGAGGGTGAGGCGCTGGCCACGGCGATTGCTTCGGGGCCGACGCTGGCCATGGCGCCTGGGCTTTATGCCGGGCCGGACCGGCGGGTGGCGCTGAACGTGCTGGGGGCGGAAACCGAGCTTAAACCCATGGTCTGGCCAACCTCTGTCCCCGTCGAAGGGCTGGAGGCGCGTGAGGCGCAGGCGCTGAAAGGCGCGTTCCT
>NCDS01000205.1:0-4302 GCA_002280315.1 Rhodobacterales bacterium 32-66-7
AAGACCTCTGAGGCGGATGCGATCCTGTCCGGCGCGCGGATGCTGCAGCATCACGGCTGGCGCGCGGGTGAGCCCTGGTTGGCCGAGGTCACCCTGCCGGAAGGTTTCGACTGGTCGCTGACGGGCCTTGATACCAAACGCTCGACCGAAGACTGGGTCGCCCTGGGTGTCAGCCCAAGGAATGGCGCGCTGACGCCTGGGCTTGCCGCCTCGATCCTGTTGCCGCAGGGGCGCAAGGGCCCGGCCTTCATGGCCTATGCCAATTACGAAGTGCTGTTCGAATGGAACAAGAGCTTTGTCTATGTGACGACCGCCGCCTATTTCGCGACGCGAATCGAAGGGGCGGAGCCTTATGCCGCGGGCAACCCCGATCCCGCCCTTGGTCTGGAAGAGATGACCGCGCTGCAGGAAAAGCTCGCGGCACTTGGTCATGATGTGGGCAAGATCGACGGCATCCTTGGCGCGGGGACACGGGCAGCGGTGCAGAAGGAGCAGGTCCGCCTGGGCCTGCCCGCCGATGGCTGGCCGACGGTCGACCTGCTGGGGGCGCTTTGATGCCAAGCTGGGGCATCGTCACAACGGTCAAGGCGCCCGAAGATCAGGTGCTGGCGTTCATAGCGCATCACTTGTCACTTGGGGCCGCTTGCATCTGGATCTACTTTGACGATCCGGACGACCCAGCTTACTCGAAGATATCGATGCTTCCCCGTGTGAAGGCAGTCCGCTGCACAGATTGGTACTGGCTCCTGCGTGGAGGTTGCAGTCTTCACGTCTCAGGCCGCCAGGTCCGGAACTGCAAACACGCGCAGCGGGGCTGCAAGCTGGATTGGTTGTGCCATATCGATGTGGATGAGTTCCTGTTCGCCCCAGAACCCGTGGCTGATGTCCTAGCCAGGGTTCCCGCAACAATTCCCTATCTTGTGATGGAGCCGTTCGAGGCGCTGCACGATCCTGACGCCGCGGACGACATCTTTAACGGGCATCATTTTCGCGGGCTACTGAATCGCCAGCACGTCAAGCTGCAACCGACGATTTTCGGAAAGTCAGCGCCTTTGCTGGAGAAAGGTGCCCTTGCCCACACCCTGGGAAAGAGCTTTTGCCGGGTTGGGGTGAAGAAACTGATCCTTGATCTGCATTTCGCTTCGCTGAACGGCGAAGTCCTGCGCTCGCCGTTTCACCCGTCTTTGCGACTTTTGCATTACCATGCCCAAGACCCGGTAGCCTGGAAACGCGCATTGCCGTTCCGTCTAGGCAAGGGTGGCGCGTACCATTCAAAGGCGCAGCAAGCATTGCATGCCTATCTGACCAATGCCAACGACCAGGAGATCAGCGAATTCTACGCTAATTCGATGACCCTGACCCCGGAGAAGGTCGCCCTCTTGCGCGCGAATGACCGGTTGATCACCACTGATCTTGCGTTACGAAAGAAGGTTGCCGCTATGCTGGAAGGCCGCTTGTAAAGCTTCCGGATTGCGCATCTCTGGCAGCACAATTGCAAGCTCTGTGCGAAAGCGCACCAGACCCTCTCCGACGGATGTTGTACGCCCTCAACCCTGCGGGCGGGTCTTCTTCGGGTCGTAATGCGACAGGGGCACGATCACCGCCGGCAGCCGCTTTTGCTGGCCGTCAAGCTTGCCAACCTCCAGCCCGGTACCAACCGCAGCATGCGCCACGTCGACCCGCGCCAGCGCGATGTTCTTGCCAAGAAGGGGGGAGCGCATGGCCGAGGTCACCTCACCCACCTGCGCCCGCCCGATGTAAAGGCTGTCGCCATGGCCGACATCGACCGCCGCGTCGATCTCCAGCCCGACGAACCGGCGCGAGGGATGCTCTTTCCGGCGGATCAGCGCGTCACGCCCGATGAAGTCGTCGGTCTTGGATTTCAGGGGCACGGTAAAGCCGATCCCGGCTTCGAACGGGTCGGTCTGGTCGCTGAAATCATAGCCCGCAAAGATCAGCCCCGCCTCGATCCGCACCATGTCCAGCGCGGCCAGGCCCATCGGCTTCAGCCCAAGGTCTGCGCCGTGCTGCCAGACCGCGTCGTAGACTGCGGTGCCGTCCTTGGGGTGGCAGAACACCTCGAACCCGAGCTCGCCAGTATAGCCCGTGCGCGACACGACGACCGGCGCGCCCGACGGCCCGCCGACCCGGCCGATGGTGAAGCGGAACCAGCCAAGCTCATCGATCGTCGGCTGGTGCGGCGCGGTCCAGATCATGCGGCGGATGATCTCGCGGCTGTTCGGTCCCTGCACCGCAAGGTTGTGCAACTGGTCGGTCGACGACCGCACCATCGCTTTCAGGCCGAGCTTCTCCGCCTGTTCCCGGATCCAGATCCCACCATACTCATCCCCACCAATCCAGCGGAACTGGTCACGGCCAAGGCGGAACAGCGTCCCATCGTCGATCATCCCGCCATGGTCATGGCACATCGCGGAATAGACGACCTGCCCGTGCGACAGCTTCTTCACATCCCGCGTCAGCACCCATTGCATCAGCGCCTCGGCGTCCGGGCCGGTCACCTCCCACTTCCGGAGGGGGGACAGGTCAAGCACCACGGCGGCCTGACGGCAGGCCCAATACTCCTCCACCGCGCCGCTTTGTGAATAGACGTGCGGCAACCAGTAGCCCTTGTATTCGACATGATGCCGCGTCCGGGCCGAGATACGTTCATGAAACGCGGTTTCCTTGGTCATCTTCGGCTCCGCATCAGGCGTGGGGCGATAAGCGATGGAACGGCTGAACTTTTCCGAACCGGAGTAGGTGCGGACATGGATGTCCGACAGATACCAGCCGTTCGCGGGTGAGGTGTCGTCGGGGCAGGCCGAGTTGACACAGACGATGTCGGTCAGGGCGCGGAACAGCACGTAATCGCCGGGGCGCGACCAGGGCTCATCCGCGATCAGCGCGCCATGTGCATCAATGTTCGTATTGAAGAACAGGTTGACCGCCATCCAGCCTGGGCGCGGGTCAACCCCCCGGCCCTGAAGTGCCGCATTGAAGTTGTCAGAGCAGTTCACATGCCCCGGATAGCCGATGTCATCGTAGTATTTCGACGCGCAGGCCATCGCAAAGGCGTCATGGCGGCCAACGGTGTCCTGCACCACCTCGACCAGCGGCACCCAGTCCTGATCGTAGTATTTCGAATGCAGCCCCGGCATCGAATAGGCGTGGCCCATCAGCGTGCGGCTGGTGGTGACGTCCAGCGGAGCTTGGATACCACGGTCCAGCTTGCGCGCGTCGAAGCACTGGAAGTCGGTGCATTGCCGGCCATCCACGTCAAGGATCTGGATGTAATCCCCCGCCTTGACGAAATAGCTTTCCGCCGTGGCCGACCGGACGCGGAGGTCCAGCACCGGGTCGGCCAGCGGGTCTGGCAGGTCATACTGACCGACAAGGCGCGGCGCGGCGCGGGTGATCAAAAGCGTGATCGGTGTCGCGGTGTCCTGCGCCTCGGGCAGCATGGGCAGGCCGGGGGCTGCGACGAGAAGCCAGCCATCCGCTTGCACGACCAGCTCTGCCCGCATGCCTGCCACGGTGTCCGGCCCGAACAACCGCAAGGCCCGCGCGGTGCCAAGATCAATCCCCCGCCGCACCAGCCCCTGACGCAAGCGCTGCAACGCCGGGTCTGCCCGCCTTCGTCGTTCACGAGGACCAACCTGTCGCCGGTCCTGATCTCGACCAAGGCCGCACCACCACCGGGGAGCACCTGCCGCTCCTCCCCGTGATGCCGGGAAAAGCCTTTCGGCGTCAGGATGCGGCTGGGCCGGGGCGGACCGGAGGCGACCGACGGATAGGGAAGATCGAGCATCAGCGTCCCTTGCGAGGTTGACCGACAGAGAACGAAGTTTAACCTTGGGAATACCGCCGCTTGCCCTCGTCTGCAAGCTCGTTGCATGGTAGCCGGCACGGATGGGCGGTTGAAGGGGTGGTCATGGAAGCGTTGATGTTGGGCCTGACGGCCGCACTCGTCTGGGGCCTTCATGACTTTACCGTGCGCCGGGTGTCATCGGTGGCGGATGCGGCTGCGCTTTACGTGCTGGTGCTGGGGTTCGGCGTCCTTCTGATCCTGCCCTTCGCCGTGCTCTCGCCCGGCTGGACCGAGCTTACGCCCCCGCTGATCGGCTTCACCATGCTTGCCGGTCTGATCTATGCCCTTGGCGTCTATGCGCTTTACCGGGCCTTCGCCATCGGCCCCGTCCGCCTGGTGGCCCCGATCTGCGGGGCCTATCCGCTTTTGTCGGTCGGCCTGGCCATGGTGCAGGGGCAAGCGATCACCCCCCTGGTCTGGCTGGCGGCTGCGGT
>NCDS01000205.1:4377-5947 GCA_002280315.1 Rhodobacterales bacterium 32-66-7
GAGGGCGCAGGCCCCCGCCGTGCCGCGATCCTTTGGTCGGTCGCGGCGGCCACCGGGTTCTTCGCCAGCCTTGGCATGCTCCATTCCGCCGCCGAAGCGGCCGCCGATCTGCCGGTGACCCTGATCGCCCGCGTCGCCGGTTGCGCCGGGATCGTGGCGCTGATCCTGTGGCAGCGCGTGCCGGTCCGCCCTGCGCTGACGGTCTGGCCGACGCTTGCCGTCATGGCCGCGCTGGACATCGGCGGCATGTTTGCCGTCACCGCCGCCGGCAGCTTTGACCGGCCGGAGTTCGCTGCCGTCACCTCATCCTGTTTCGGGCTGGTCACGGTGCTTCTGGCCTGGCGCTTTCTGGCCGAACCGGTCAGCCGGGTGCAATGGGCTGGTATCGCGGTCGTCTTTTCCGGGGTTGCGATCCTGTCCCTGCAGGGCTGATCACTCCGCCGCCGTGGCCGGAAGCCTGCGATCCACCGCCTGGGTCAGCCGCCGCTCATCCCTTGGGCTGACGCCGAAAAGCGCGGTGTAATGCCGGACCATCGGGCTTGATGTCAGGTACCCCACGGAGGCCGCAATCTCGCGCAGCGACTCGTCCGAGTAAAGCACCCGCTGCCGCGCCTTGGCGAGGCGGAGGTGGTGGTAATAGCGCAAGGGGCTTTGCCCGGTTTCGCGCTTGAACAGCCGCTCGAAATGCCGGCCGGAGAGCCCCACCGCCGCCGCCACATCGGGGATGCGCAACGGGTCCTCGACATGGGTTTCGAACAGCCGCACCGCCTCGCGGATCTGGGGCGGCAGGCTGTCGGTCGTCCCACCCGAGCGGGGGACGGGCACCTTCTGGCTGGCGTCCGCGTCGCGCACGAAGGGGTGCTGGAACCAGCAGGCAACCTCGGTCATGCAGTCGCGGCCAAGGCGTTCGTCAATCAGCCGCAGCATCAGGTCGAACACCGCCCCCGCACCGCTGGCCGTGGTCCGCCGACCATCGCGCAGGATCGCCGCCTCACGCGCCTCGACGCCGGGAAACTCGGCCTTGAAGGCGGCCTCATAGCACCAGTGCACCGAACAGGGTCGCGCCTCCATCAGCCCGGCCCGGGCCAGCGGAAAGATCCCGCCGGAAAACGCCCCAAGCGTCACCCCGGTCCGGTCAAGCCACCGCAATCGCGCCGGGCTGCGGCGCGGATCGGCGAAACCGGCTGTCGGCGGGGCAAGGAGGTAAAGCTGATCCAACCCTTCGACCATCTGCAGGGTCTGGTCGGGATCAAACCCGATCTCGGCCGAGGATCGGACCGGCGCCGGCGTTTCGGCGACCAGGGTCCAGCGAAACTCCCGCCGCCCGGTGATCTCGTTCGCGGCGCGCAGGGGTTCGATGGCCGAGGTGAGGCAAGCCATCGGAAACCCCGGGAACAACAGGAACCCCAGGTGCAGCGGACCCCGCCGTTCAGTCATCGGGCCACCAGCCGGGCGAGGTTGGCGCACCGTCGTCGTACCTCGACAGCCATTCGACCATCGCGTCGCAGTTGCGGATGAAGCCCTTGTAGGTCGCAAGCTCCACCGGCAGATCGCGCACCACCCGGTGCAG
>NCDS01000206.1 GCA_002280315.1 Rhodobacterales bacterium 32-66-7
GTTGTTCCTTGGCAGTCCGGGCGTCGTGAGCGCGGGGGTCGCGCGCGGCTGGCAGATGGCCGGGCATGAGATTGCGGCGATCTGGTATCCCGCGCGTTTGCAGGGCAGCCGGGAGTTCGACCAGGATCGGGCGCTTGCGGCACAGGCGCCGGGCGTGTCGATGCACGGTCTGGCGCTTCGGGGTGGGGTGACCGTCCGGGCGGTGCCGAAGCTGTCCGCCTGGCCCGACGCCTCCGCCGAGATTGCAGCACTTGGCGTCGATGTCGTGATCAGCGCGCTTTACCTCGATATCATTCCGACGACAGTGCTGGACGCGTTCCCGCAGCGCGTCGTCAATCTGCATCCGTCGCTGTTGCCCGCCTATCGCGGTCGCTGGCCGGTGTTCAGCATGCTGTGGGACCGGACGATCGATCGGTTCGGCGGCATGAGCCTGCATCTGGTGACGCCGACCATCGACGCCGGAGGCTTGCTTGGCCAAGCGGGTGCCGCGTTTCCAGCGGACCGCAATCTCAGCGCCTATTATGTGCGGCTGGTCCAGGTCGGGACCGGATTGCTGGCGCAGAAGCTGCCAGAGTTTCTGGCGGGACGGCTGGTCCCGGCCGCCCAGCCCCTGTCTGACGCGCCCCAGGGCAATCGCGCGCCGCAGGAAACCAGGCTGAGCCCCGATCTTGACTGGCGTCATGTGGAATGGCTGTGCGCCACGATCCCGCAGATCTCGCGGCTGCGGGTTCAGGGTCAGGACGACCGTGTCACTGTGCGGTCGTTCGGCGGAACCCTCGGCCCGCCCAGGTCAGAGCCGCCCCTCCGGCAAGGCGACAGGTTGGAGATGGACACGCGCGATGCCCGCGTCAGCCTGGAGATCGGCTAGAACCGACCGGTCCAACGAAACTGCAGCATGTGGGAATTGTAATCGATCTCGTCGCTGGTGAAGCCATCGATTTCCGCGCTGACACCCCGGTAGCGGTAGCCAAGGTCGAACTCACCCGACTGACCAAACCGGGCACCGAAGCCGACCTGATAGGCAAAGCCGGTATCGCTGTCATCCGATATGCCATCATCGACCGCCACCCGCGCGACGCCGACCCCGCCGCCGACGTAGGGTTGCAGTCCCGTTCCGGTGTCGAAATCCACCCAGGCGTTCCCCAGAAGCGACAGGGTGCTGACGTCAAAGTCCGTGCTGCCGCCTTTCCCCTCATACTGGCCTTCGCTGGTCTCAAAGGAAAGCTCACCCTCGATGCGCAGGTTTTCGGTCAGGTCGGTGCCGATCACCGCACCAAGGACAAACCCGTTGTCCGAGGTCGAAGGGATGTCGAGGTCCAGATCCTCCTGCGCGGCGAGCCCGGCGTAGGCCCCGAAATAAAGCCCCTCCGCCATCACGGCAGAGGCGTTCATGACCGCAAGAATTGCCGTGGATATGGTCAGAAAGCGTTTAACGGACATTCCAATCTCCTACCGTCGCCATCGGTGCAGGATACCCCGAGACAAGCGCAAAAGCAACGCGGTTGCCAGCCTGACCACCGCCTGCCTGGGCGTTCCGACCGGCTTCTGTTCATCGTCGCACACGACCCCCGCGTCGCCTTCGGGATGCATAACGGGCGGGAATGCCCTAACTTCAGGCGAAAGGAGACCGCCATGAGTTGGAACCCCCTCTTGGATGCCTCGATCCCGATCGGCGATCAGGTGGACGCTATCGAGACCGTGATCGTCCCCCGCGCCCGCGACCTGGGCGGGTTCGAGGTGCGCCGCGCGCTGCCGTCGGCCCAGCGGCAGATGGTCGGGCCGTTCATCTTCTTCGACCAGATGGGCCCGGCCGAGTTTCTGACCGGCCAGGGGATCGATGTCCGCCCGCATCCCCATATCGGGCTTGGGACGGTCACCTATCTGCTGCAGGGCAAGCTTCATCACCGCGACAGTCTGGGGACCGATCAGTGGATCGAGCCGGGGGCGGTGAACTGGATGAAGGCGGGCTGGGGCATCACCCATTCCGAACGCACCGATGGCGAGGTGCGCCAGCAGGGCCAGCGGCTCTTTGGCCTGCAGACCTGGCTTGCCCTGCCCAAAGCGGTTGAGGATGACCCGGCCGCGTTCGTGCATACCCCGGAGGCCGCCCTGCCGGTGCTGGAGGGGGAGGGCAAGACCGTGCGGCTGATCCTTGGCTCGGCCTGGGGTGAGGTGGCGCCGATGCCGACCCCGTCTGCGATGATCTATGCCGATGCGACGCTTGGCCCCGGGGCCAGCCTGCCGCTGCCGGACGGACATGAGGATCGCGGCGTCTATACCCTGAAGGGAGAGGTCAGCGTGGGCGGGCAGGTCTTCCCGGAAGGGCAGATGCTGGTGTTCCGCCCCGGCGACCGGATCAGCGTCAGGGCAGGGGCGGCGGGTGCGCGGCTGATGATCCTTGGCGGCGACACGATGGACGGCCCGCGCTTCATCTGGTGGAACTTCGTCGCCTCGTCGAAAGAGCGGATCGATGCCGCGCGCGAGGCCTGGCGGGCGGGTGACTGGCAGCACGGCCGGTTCCGCCTGCCGCCTGCCGATGACGGCGAATTCATCCCGGCCCCGGACCGCTGATTTTCCCGACCGAACCCGCCTGTTTCCCGCTTGACGCCCCCGAACGGGCGGGCTATCCCCCCCGTCACGCGCGGTGGTAGCTCAGTTGGTTAGAGTACCGGCCTGTCACGCCGGGGGTCGCGGGTTCGAGCCCCGTCCACCGCGCCATTTGCCCTTATTCCTGTGACATCGAACGCTTGCCAGCGAACGCTCGTCGATGACTTTGTCACTCCTCGCTTTCGCGCGCCGACGAGGAGACGACGTCGAACGAGGAGGGTTCGGTCAAAGCGGCAGACGATAGCGGATATGGCCATCCGACTGGACATACTGGTCGTAAAGCGCCCGCGCGCGGGTGTTGGCTTCGTTCGTATGCCAGTAAAGCCGCGCCCAGCCTTTTGCGCGGGCGAGGGTGATCAGATCGTCGATCAAGGCCCGGCCCAGCCCGTGCCCGCGCGCGTCGGGGGAAACGAACAGGTCTTCCAGATAGCAATCCTCGGTCAGAACGAACGCGAGGTACTGGCCCCAAAGGGCCCGAAAGGCGGTCTCATCCGCCGGGGTGGCGTCGCGGATCTCCATCACTCAGGCGATCCGGTCCAGGATGCGCGCCCAGGAGCGGATGCCCTTGTGGAAGCTTTCCAGATCGTACTTTTCATTCGGGGAATGGATCCGGTCATCGTCGCGGCCGAAACCGATCAGCATCGCATCCATGCCGAGATAGGTCTTGAAATACCCCGCGACCGGGATTGACCCGCCCGCGCCGATATAGGCGGCGGGGCGGCCCCATTCCTCGGTCAGGGCGTGGCGCGCGGCCTCGAACGCGGGGTCGGCGATAGCCATCACCGATGCAGGGCTGCCGTCGTTCTCGCCATGCCATTCGACGCGACAGTCGCCGGGCAGTTGTGCGGTGAACCAGGCCTTGAAGCGCGCCTCGATATCGTTCGGGTCTTGCCGTGACACCAGACGGAAGCTGATCTTGGCATGGGCCTCGGCGGGCAGGACGGTCTTGAAACCGGCACCGGTATAGCCGCCCCAGATGCCGTTCACCTCGGCCGTCGGGCGCGACCAGATGCGTTCCAGGGGCGTGCGGTCCTGTTCGCCCGCCGCTGCCGTCAGGCCGACGGAGGCGAGGAACGCGGCATGGTCAAACGCCAGCGCCTGCCACTGGGCCCGGATCTGGTCGGGAAGCTCCTCCACCCGATCGTAAAACCCGGGGATGGTGACCCGTCCCTGATCGTCATGCAGCCCCCCAAGGATCCGCGCCAGCACATGGATCGGGTTCCGCGCCAGCCCGCCATACATCCCGGAATGGAGGTCGCGGCTCGCGGCATGCACCGTCAGCTCACACTTCATCAGCCCGCGCAGCATGGTGGTGATCGCGGGCGTGTCACCATGGAGGCCGGTGTCGCAGATGAGGGCAAGGTCGGCGGCAAGCTCCTCCCGGTTTTCCTGCAGGAACGGGATCAGCGAGGGGGAGCCGGATTCCTCCTCCCCCTCAAGAAAGATCGTCAGGGTGCCGGGAAGCGTGCCATGAACGGCCTTCCAGGCGCGGCAGGCCTCGATGAAGGTCATCAGCTGGCCCTTGTCGTCCGACGATCCCCGCGCGCGGATGACGCGGCCTTTTTCGGTGTCCTGCAATTCGGGGTCGAAGGGGGGACGATCCCAAAGCTCCAGCGGGTCAACCGGTTGCACGTCATAATGGCCATAGAACAGGAGGTGCCGCCCGCCCGTCGCCCCCTTGTGATGCGCCACGACCATCGGGTGGCCCTGCGTCGGCGCAGACCGTGCGTCAAAGCCCAGCGAGCGCAGCTCCCTCACCAGCCAGTCGGCGGCGCGGGCGCAATCGGGCTTGTAGGCGGGATCGGTGGAGATCGACGGAATGCGCAACAGCGCCATCAGCCGCGCCAGGGCGTCGGGCAGGGTGGCATCGATATGGTCAAGGACGGCGGTCATGGTCATGGGGAATACCTCTGCATCGGCCCCGGAACCCTAGCAGGCCGACCCGCGCTGTCCAGTGCGCAGCCCCTGGCCTGGGCGTCACACGCTCACGCGATGGTGACCCGGGCAAGGGGCGACATTTCGTCCGCAAGGACTTGTCGCAGCTTGACCAGGATCAAGGTTTCACCGCATCAGATGTCGCAAAAGCGGACCCGACACCGCAAGCTGGCCCAAGCTGGCCATTGAGGACCCGAAGATGAATTATGCCGACGCCCTCGATGCCAGCCTGCAGCGCCTGCATGACGAGGGGCGCTACCGCACGTTCATCGATATCGAGCGGCGGCAGGGCCAGTTCCCGCATGCGGTCTGGACCCGTCCGGACGGCACGAAGCAGGACATCACCGTCTGGTGCGGCAACGATTACCTTGGCATGGGCCAGCATCCCCAGGTTCTGGCGGCGATGCATGCAGCGCTTGAGGCGACAGGTGCCGGTTCGGGCGGGACGCGGAACATCTCGGGCACCACGGTCTTTCACAAGCGGCTTGAGGCAGAGCTTGCCGATCTGCATGGCAAGGAGGCGGCCCTGGTCTTTACCAGCGCCTATATCGCCAATGACGCCACGCTTTCGACCCTGCGGCAGATCTTTCCCGGGCTGATCATCTATTCCGATGCGTCGAACCATGCGAGCATGATCGAAGGGGTGCGGCGCGGTGGTGGCGAGAAGCGGATATTCAAGCATAACGATATCGCCGATTTGCGCCGGTTATTGCAGGCCGATGACCCGGCTTTGCCAAAACTGATTGCCTTCGAGTCGATCTATTCGATGGATGGTGATTTCGGGCCGATCAAGGCGATCTGCGATCTGGCCAAGGAATTCGGCGCGCTGACCTATATCGACGAGGTGCATGCCGTCGGCATGTATGGCCCGCGCGGGGCAGGGGTGGCGGAAGCGGCCGGTCAGATGGGCCGCATCGACATCATCAACGGCACACTCGCCAAGGCTTACGGCGTGTTCGGCGGCTATATCGCGGCAAGTGCCCGGATGGTGGATGCCATACGCTCTTACGCGCCGGGGTTCATCTTCACGACCTCGCTGCCGCCTGCGGTGGCGGCGGGGGCAGCAGCCTCGGTGCGGTTCCTGAAAACCGCGCAGCCCTTGCGGGAGGCGCATCAGACGCAAGCCCGCATCCTGAAGCTGCGGCTGAAGGGGCTTGGCCTGCCGATCATCGACCACGGCAGCCATATCGTGCCGGTGCATGTCGGCAATCCGGTGCATTGCAAGCTGATCTCGGACCTTCTGTTGCAAGACCACGGGATCTACGTCCAGCCGATCAACTTTCCCACCGTCCCGCGCGGGACGGAGCGGTTGCGCTTCACCCCCTCACCGGTGCACGGACCGCGCGAAATGGACCGACTGGTCCAGGCGATGGATGCATTGTGGAGCAGCTGTGCGCTTAATCGCGCAATCACTGTCGCGTGAGGATTACTGCAGGTGCAAAACAGCTTGCCCTGTGCTAATGATTCGTGAATACGGGCAGAAGGTGGGTGAGTCGCGAAGCGATCACCCGAAAAAGACGGTTTTGGGGGATTCGGGCAGATGATCGGTTGGAGGTCCAGACCTTCCACAACCGAAAAGGATGAGCCCAAGGGCTTTGACGATTTCGAGTTGCGGTTGGGCGATCTGATGCGGGGTGAGCGTGCCACGCTGGGCAAGTCCCTCCTTGACGTTCAGCGCGAACTGCGGATCAAGGCCTCTCATATCGCCGCGATCGAGAATGCCGATATCTCTGCCTTCGAGACTCCGGGCTTCGTGGCCGGTTACGTCCGGTCCTATGCCCGTTATCTGGGCATGGACCCGGAATGGGCCTTCGCCCGGTTCTCGGTCGAATCGGGCTATGTGGTTGCGCAACGACGGGGCCGAACCTTTGGGAAATCCCCGGGCCACTTTCGTGCCGCTGCAGGAATCGATCTGGTCCCGGGTAGAGCCTGGTGCGCTGGGATCGATGACCGTGCTTCTGGTGCTGATCGGTGCCATCGGCTATGCCGGATGGTCGGTCCTGCAGGAAGTGCAGCGGGTGCAGCTCGCCCCGATCGACGAGCCGCCGACCGTCGTTGCCGCAATCGACCCCTTGTCGAACGCCGGGGCTGCCGATGAAAGCCTTGTCGCCACCCGCCGCGACATTCCGGTGGGCGAGGCCATCGCGCTTGAGGATGGCAGTGCCGACCCCGACGCGATGGACCGGCTTTACCGCCCGCAAGCGCTGGACGTGCCGGTCCTGACCGCGCGCGATGGTCCGATTGCCTCGATCGATCCGCGCCAGACCGGGGTGCTCGCCGACCAGGGCGTCGCCTCCTCGATCGAGGCTGCAATGGCCGAAGCGTTGGATCAGGAGGTGCAGGTCATCGCCGCCGCGCAACAGGGCGTCGAAGTGCTGGCCGTGCGTCCCGCCTGGGTTCAGGTCGAAACGGCCGATGGCACGGTCGTGTTCGAGAAGATCATGGACGCGGGTGAGCGTTACAGCGTCCCAGCCCTGGAAACCGCGCCGATCTTCCGCACCGGCAACTCCGGTTCGGTCTATTTCGTGGTTGCAGGGGTGACGCATGGCCCGGTGGCGCCGGGGGCGAATGTGGTCAAGAACATCTCGCTGGCGCCCGAAGCCCTGATCCAGGACTTTGCCATGGCCGACTGCTCGCAGGATGACGATCTGCGCCAGGTCGCGTCGACGGTCACCGATCTTGGCCTTCTGCCGCTCTGCCCCTGACCCTTGCGGAATTGATCGCCTTCGCATCGCGGGCAGTTGCCGGTGGCGGCGGCAATGCCTATCCTTGCGGAAACTGAGGCGAGGCTGGCCATGACCCACAATCCGATCCGTCCCTGGCGCAACATCGACCGGCGGGTAAGCCGCCAGATCCGCGTCGGCCGCGTGCTGGTCGGGGGCGACGCGCCGATCTCGGTCCAGACGATGACCAACACCCTGACCACCGATATCGCGGCGACGCTGGAGCAGATCCAGCGCTGCGCCATAGCCGGGGCCGATATCGTCCGCGTCTCCACCCCCGATGCCGAAAGCACGGCGGCGCTGCGCGAAATCGTCAAGGAAAGCCCGGTGCCGATCGTCGCCGACATCCATTTCCACTACAAACGCGCGATCGAGGCGGCTGAGGCGGGGGCCGCCTGCCTGCGGATCAACCCAGGCAACATCGGCGACGCCCGCCGGGTGGCCGAAGTGGTGCGCGCCGCCAAGGACCACGGCTGTTCGATCCGGATCGGGGTGAACGCCGGGTCGCTGGAGAAGCACCTGCTGGACAAGTATGGCGAGCCTTGCCCCGATGCGATGGTGGAAAGCGGCCTTGATCACATCAAGCTGTTGCAGGACAACGATTTTCACGAATTCAAAATCAGCGTGAAGGCGTCGGATGTGTTCATGGCGGCAGCGGCCTATCAGCAGCTTGCCACGGTCACGGATGCTCCTATCCATCTGGGGATCACCGAAGCCGGGGGGCTGACCTCCGGCACGGTGAAATCGGCCATCGGTCTGGGAAGCCTCCTCTGGTTCGGGATCGGCGACACCATCCGGGTGTCGCTGTCCGCCGATCCGGTGGAAGAGGTGAAGGTGGGGTTCGAGATCCTGAAATCCCTTGGCCTCCGGCACCGTGGCGTCACGATCATCTCCTGCCCGTCCTGCGCGCGGCAGGGGTTCGACGTGATCAAGACGGTTTCCGCGCTGGAGGATCGGCTGGCGCATATCACCACCAGCCTTAGCCTGTCGATCATCGGCTGCGTGGTGAACGGCCCGGGTGAGGCACTCATGACCGACATCGGCTTTACCGGCGGCGGGGCGGGCAAGGGGATGGTCTATCTGGCGGGCAAACAGGACCACACGCTGTCAAACGACCGGATGATCGACCATATCGTCAGCCTGGTCGAACGGAAAGCCGCCGAGATCGAGGCCGCCGAGCGGCAGGCCGCGCAGCTGGTCGCAGAGTAACCCTTAACCCCCGGCGCGGATTTCGGCCACGATCGCCTGCATGCCGTCCAGCGGGACATAGCCGCGCAGGATGGAGTCCTGCACAACGAAAGTCGGGGTCCCCGAGATCGCCAACGCTTTTGCAAGGTCGTGGTTTGCGGTGATGATCGCCTTGACCTCGTCCGATTGCATCTTTTCCATCAGGATTCCGGGTCGTGGCC
>NCDS01000006.1 GCA_002280315.1 Rhodobacterales bacterium 32-66-7
CGGCGTTCCGGCGGTCGTCGACCTTGCCGCAATGCGTGACGGGATCAAGGGCCTGAACGGCTCGGCCGCGAAGATCAACCCGCTGGTCCCCGTCGATCTGGTGATCGACCATTCGGTGATGATCGACGAATTCGGCCACCCCCGCGCGTTCCAGCTGAACGTGGACCGTGAGTATGAGCGGAATATGGAACGCTATGTCTTCCTGAAATGGGGCCAGAAGGCGTTCAACAACTTCCGCGTCGTGCCGCCCGGCACCGGCATCTGCCACCAGGTGAACCTCGAATACCTCGCGCAGACGGTCTGGACCGATACCGACCAGCACGGCCAGATGGTCGCCTATCCCGACACGCTCGTCGGCACCGACAGCCACACCACCATGGTCAACGGCCTTGCCGTCCTTGGCTGGGGCGTCGGCGGGATCGAGGCTGAGGCGGCGATGCTGGGCCAGCCCGTGTCGATGCTGATCCCCGAGGTGGTGGGCTTCAAGCTGACCGGCACGATGATGGAAGGGACCACCGCGACCGACCTCGTCCTCAAGGTCGTGCAGATGCTGCGCCAGCATGGCGTGGTCAGCAAATTCGTCGAATTCTACGGCGACGGGCTTGACCGCCTCCCCCTCGCCGACCGCGCGACCATCGCCAACATGGCACCCGAATATGGCGCGACCTGCGGCTTCTTTCCGATCGATGCCGAGACGCTGCGCTATCTGCACATGACCGGCCGGGAGGAGGGGCGGATCGCGCTGGTCGAGGCTTACGCCAAGGCCAACGGCATGTGGCGCGATGACGGGTATGATCCGATCTATACCTCCACCCTGCATCTCGACATGGGCACCATCGTTCCCGCCATCTCTGGCCCGAAGCGCCCGCAGGACTTCCTGCCGTTGACCGCGGCGAAGGCCTCGTTTGCGACCGAAATGATGAATGGCTTCAAGCGCCCGCAAGGCGTGGAAATCGCCGTGAAGGGTGAGGATTATACCCTGTCGTCCGGCAAGGTGGTGATCGCCTCGATCACGTCCTGCACCAATACATCGAACCCTTACGTCATGATCGGCGCGGGGCTGGTGGCGCGGAAGGCGCGGGCCTTGGGCCTGAACCGGAAGCCCTGGGTGAAGACCTCGCTCGCCCCCGGAAGCCAGGTCGTCAGCGAGTATCTGAACGCCGCCGGCCTGCAGGAAGACCTGGACGCCATCGGCTTCAACCTGGTCGGTTACGGCTGCACCACCTGCATCGGCAACTCCGGCCCCTTGCAGCCCGAGATTTCGGCGGCAATTGCGGAAGGTGATCTGGTCGCAACCGCCGTCCTGTCCGGCAACCGCAACTTCGAAGGCCGCATCTCGCCTGACGTGCGGGCCAACTACCTTGCCAGCCCGCCCCTTGTCGTCGCCTACGCGCTGGCCGGGGACATGAACATCGACCTCACGACCGAACCCCTGGGGATGGGCACCAACGGCCCGGTGTATCTGAAAGACGTCTGGCCCTCGACCGCCGAGATTGCCGAACTGGTCGAACGCACCGTGACCCGCGCCGCCTTCCAGAAGAAATACGCCGATGTCTTCAAGGGCGACGAGAAATGGCAAGCGGTGCAGGTCACCGATTCCGAGACCTATGACTGGCCGCCGACCTCCACCTACATCCAGAACCCGCCCTACTTCAAAGGCATGGCACGCGATCCGGGCACGATCCAGAACATCACCGGCGCGCGGGTGCTGGCGCTTCTGGGCGACATGATCACCACCGACCACATCTCTCCCGCCGGGTCGTTCAAGGCGACCACGCCTGCGGGCCAGTACCTGACCGAACGGCAGGTCCCGGTGTCGGAGTTCAACAGCTACGGTGCCCGGCGCGGCAACCATGAGGTGATGATGCGCGGCACCTTCGCCAACATCCGCATCAGGAACGAGATGCTGGCGAATCCTGACGGCACGGGCGTTGAGGGCGGCTATACCCTTGGCCCGGACGGCAAGCAGACGAGCATCTTCGACGCCTCGATGGCCTATCAGGCGATGGGCACGCCCCTGGTGATCTTCGGCGGCATCGAATACGGCGCAGGCTCCAGTCGCGACTGGGCGGCAAAGGGCACGGCGCTGCTGGGCGTCAAGGCGGTCATCGCCGAAAGCTTTGAGCGGATCCATCGCTCGAACCTCGTCGGCATGGGCGTCATCCCGTTCGAGTTCACCGGCGGCATGACCCGCAAATCTCTGGGCTTGAAGGGCGACGAGGTGGTCAGCATCACCGGCCTTTCCGGCGATCTGAAACCGCTCAGCATCGTCGATTGCGTGATTGCATCGGCAGATGGCACGGTGCGCACGATCCCGATCAAGTGCCGCATCGATACCGAGATCGAGATCGACTACGTCGAACACGGCGGCGTGCTGCATTATGTGCTGCGCGATCTGGCGACGGCCTGACGGAAACAGACTGTTTTCGCCTTGAAGGCCCGGGATGCCCCGGGCCTTCAGACTTTCTTGGGCTTTGCCGGGCAGGATCGGCGCGATGACATGACCAGAAAGGTCCCGCGCCATGCGCCATCCCACCGCCGCCCTGCGGCTATCGCCGCGCTTCCGCCCGGTTCGCAATCCCGACCGCTGGTACCAAAGCCTGCCCCTGTCCGAACTTCTGCTGGGGGCCGCGCTGGGAGTGGTGCTTGTGCTGTCGTAAGGTGGGCGATCCACCGCCCCGTCGCCGAGCGAAGACTGAGCGATCCACCGCCCCGTCGCCCTACGTAGGGTGGGCGATCCGCCCACGGTCCCTTACTCCTGAGCCGCCAGCGCCTTCGCCAGTTCAGGCACGAACCGCGTCTCGTAATCCGTGCCGACCAGCGGACCGACAAAGCGGAACAGCACCGTCCCGTCCCCGGCGATGATGAAGGTCTCGGGCGGGGCGGTCACGCCCCACTCCACCCGGTTGCGACCGTTCGGGTCGGTGGCGACCGCAAAGAACGGGTTGCCGTCGCGGGCGAGATAAGCCAACGCATCCGCATCCCGGTCCATCATGTTCACCCCCGCCACCCGAACCCCGTCGGCGGCCATTTGAAGCAGCACCGGATGCTCGGCCCGGCAGGGCGGACACCAGCTGGCCCAGAAGTTGACCACCGTCACCTCACCGCGGCGGAGATCAGCATCGGTCAGAACCGGCACCCCCGGCAATCCGGTCAGGGGCACCACCGGCGCCGCGCGGCCAACCAGGACCGAACGCAGCTGTCCGGGATTGTCGCGGTACATGCCCACATAGAACATCCCGGCAAGGCTTAGAAACAGCACAGGCGGCAGTAGCATCAGCCATCTAGCCATCGGTCATGCCCTGCCCCTGTCGCGCCTCAACCTCGGCCAGTGCGCTGCGGACCCGGGCGCTTTGCCACAAGGACAGCGCCACCAGCCCCGCAAGGACCACCAGCGTCACCCCATAGGACCCCAGGACCGCAAACGCGTATTTCCCCAGATCCGGCACCATCACGCCACCCGCTCCCGCGCCAGAAGCGCCTGCAGACGCCGCGCCCTGATCTCCGTCTGGGTGCGCACCAGAACCAGCGTCACGAACAGAAGCACAAAGCCCGCTATGCAGACCAGAAGCGGCAGCCAGAACACGTCGGCCACGTTCTTCTCGGCATCAAGGCTCAGCGACGCCTCCTGATGCAAGCCCTGGTTCCACAGGTTCACCGCATAGCGGCTGAGAAGCGCAAAGACCGACCCGACCAGGCACAGGATCGCGGTCAGGTCGGCGGCGGTATCTGGGTCCTCCACCGCCGACCAGAGCGTGATGTAACCAAGGTAGAACAACGCGAGGATCAGGAACGAGGTCAGGCGCGGGTCCCAGGCCCACCAGGTGCCCCACATCGGCTGCCCCCAAAGCGCCCCGGTCGCCAGCGCCACCAACGTGAACGCAAGCCCGATCGGCGCCGCCGCCTTGGCCGCCAGCGCGCTGACATGGTGCCGCCGCACGATCCAGATCAGCGAGGTCGCCAGCATCATGATCCAGGCATTGATCGCCATCATCGCGGCGGGCACATGCAGATAGATGATCTTGACGGTCGAGCCCTGCCTGAAATCATCCGGGGTGAAGAAGAACCCCCAGACCAACCCCACCGCCAGCGCCAGCGCGGTCAGCGCGACCAACCACGGCAGGACCCGGGTCGTGGCCTCGATGAACCGCTTCGGATTGGCGTATTTCCAGATCGACATACTGGCCCATGTACCCTGTTCCGCGCGGCGGCTCAACTCACCTTGCTGCGACAGGTCAGCGCAAATTGACGCGGAGCGCCGCCGCCGAGGCAAAGGGCAACAGCGCCGCCGCCCCCAGACTGATCGCCGCCAGCAGCGCCAAGGGCGTCGCCAGCGCCATCCCTTCGGCCCCGCGCCGCACCACCTCGGCCCCGAAGATCAGGGTGGGAATGTAAAGCGGCAGGACCAACAGGCTGAGAAGAAGGCCCCCGCGCCTTACCCCCACCGTCAGCGCCGCCCCGAAAGCCCCGACCAGCGACAGCGTCGGCGTGCCAAGAAGAAGGCTCACCACCAGCCAGCCATAGGCAGAGGGGCCGAGGTTCAACAGCACCCCCAACCCCGGCGCCATGAGCGTCAAGGGCAGACCGGTCACCAGCCAATGCGCCAAAGCCTTGACCGCCACCACCCCCTCCAGCGGAACGGGCGAGATCGCCAAAAGGTCAAGCGAGCCATCCTCATGATCCAGCGCAAAGATCCGGTCCAGCGACAGAAGACAGGCCAAAAGCGCCCCGACCCACAGGATGCCGGGGGCAATCCGGCCCAGCACCACGCCATCCGCCCCGACGCCCAAGGGGACCAGAACCGACAGGATCAGAAAGAACGCGAGCCCCAGCCCGAAGCCGCCGCCGGACCGAACCGCGAGCCGAAGATCCCGCAGGAGCAACGCCCTCATCCCCGGCCCCATTGCTCATTCGGCAAATACTCCCGCCGGAGGCTCCGCCGCCCGTCCCCTGCGCGGTGCATCATAGAAAAGCCTCGTCGAACCCGTCGCGCGCGAGGGCACGGACGCGGTAGGGCGCAAGCTCCAGCACCCGCGCCTCGGGCAGGGCAAGGTCGACATGGCTCGCGATGATGGCAGCGCCGCCCCCGGCCAGATGCCGCCGGATGACCCCGGCGAAAAGGCTGACCGAGGCCGCGTCAAGACTGACCGTCGGCTCGTCCAACAGCCAGACCGGCCGCCCGGTGACCAGCAGCCGCGCGAGGCCAAGGCGACGCTTCTGCCCCGCCGAAAGCTCGCCCGCAGGGCGGCGCGCGAGAAGCGAAAGGTCCAGCGCCTGCACCGCCCGGTCGATATCCCGGCAGCCGAAGATCGCGGCCCAGAACGCCAGGTTCTCGGCCACGGTCAGGCTCGATTTCAGCCCGTCGGCATGGGCGGCATAGGCGACGGTGTCCGGGGCCAGCGTGACCCTGCCCGCCGCGGGCGGCTGCAACCCGGCCAGGGTGCGCAGCAGCGTGGTCTTCCCCGCCCCGTTCGGCCCGCGTAGGCTCAGCGCCGCACCGGGCGCCACGGCAAAGGTCAAGCCGGCAAGGACGGTCACCCCGCCCCGTGCCACCGCCAGAGAATGCGCCTCGATCAGCATGTGGCAGGCCTAGCCGATGTGGGCGAAAAGGGGAATGGTCATCGGACGCCGCCGCACCTATGGTCGGTGAAACCCGCAGGAGCCCCCCATGCAAGAGATCGCTTTTGGCCGCACCGGCCGCATGACCACCCGGCTTGGTTTCGGCGCCTGGGCCATCGGCGGCACCTGGGGCGAGGTCAGCCTCGACGATGCCAAGGCGAGCCTTCATGCCGCCCTTGATGCCGGCATGACTTTCATCGACACCGCCGATGTCTATGGCGACGGCCGCTCGGAACGGATCATCCGTGAGGTTCTGGCGGAACGGTCGGGCCCGAAGCCCTTTGTCGCCACCAAGGCGGGGCGCAGGCTGTCCCCCCATGTGCCCGAGGCTTACACCGGCGCGGCGCTGGAAGGTTTCATCGACCGCTCGCTGACCAATCTGGGGGCGGAGCGGCTGGATCTCGTGCAACTCCACTGCCCGCCGACCCCGGTCTATACCGATCCCGAGGTCTTCGCCGCCCTCGACGCGATCAAGGCCAAGGGCAAGATCGCCGATTACGGCGTCTCGGTCGAGACGGTGGCCGAAGCGCGGGCAGCGATCCTGATGCCGGGGGTGGTCTCGGTCCAGATCATCTACAACCTCTTCCGGATGAAACCGGCCGACCAGTTCTTTCCCGAAGCCCGCGCGCGGAACGTGGCGGTTATCGCGCGGGTGCCGCTCGCCTCGGGCCTTCTGACCGGGAAAATGACCCGTGACAGCCAGTTCGCGCCGGATGACCATCGCAGCTTCAACCGCAACGGCGAGGCTTTCGACAAGGGAGAGACATTCTCCGGCGTGCCCTTCGACGTGGCGCTGGCGGCGGTGGAGGAATTGCGCGCCCTCGTGCCGGAGGGGGCCACGATGGCCGCCTTCGCCCTGCGCTGGATCCTGATGGAGGCTGCGGTGACGGTGGTCATCCCCGGGGCAAAGACCGCTGCCCAAGCCAAGGCCAATGCGCTTGCCGCCGATCTGGCCCCGCTGAAGGGTGACGTGATGGCTGCGGCGCGCGAGATCTACGCCCGCCTTGTCGCCCCGCATGTGCAGCATCTGTGGTAGGGACCAAATTCCTTGAGCAAGGAATTTGCAAAATCCTTGCTCAAGGATTTTGGCTCTCCGGCACAGGCAGCAAGGCCACCGCCACCCGGCGACCCTCGCCCAGAAGGACGTTGTAGGTCCGGCAGGCGGTGGGCGAGGCCATCACCTCCACCCCGATCCCCTGCTCTTCGATCGCGGCGCGAAAGGCCTGCGGGACATGCGCAACCGCCGCCCCGGTGCCGACGAAAAGCACATCAATCCGCCCCAGAAGGCTTAGGGGCGTCGCGGTGTCGTCATACCCGCCCCACGGCCCGGCATCCCAGGGGGTCACCAGACAAGCGCCGCGCAGGACGTGGCCTGCAACCCGAAAGAAGCCCGGACCATAGCCCTCGATCGCTTTGGCACTGCCATAGGTGATTTCGGTCAGGCGCATGGTGTCCCGGCGTCAGGCGTCGATGTTGGCAAACTCGTTCTTCCCGGTGGCCTTGGGCTTGTCGCCGCGGTCGAGCCCGATGAAGAGGACAAGGTTCTTGGCCACGAAGACCGACGAATAGGTCCCGAGGACGACACCAAGGAAGATCGCAAAGGCAAAGCCGCGGATCACGTCACCGCCGAAGATCAGCATCGCCGCCAGCGCCACCAGCGTGGTGACCGAGGTCATCAGCGTCCGGCTCAGCGTCTCGTTGACCGACAGGTTCATCACATCCCGCAGGGGCATGACCTTGTATTTCAACAGGTTTTCCCGCAGCCGGTCGAAAACCACCACCGTGTCGTTGATCGAATACCCAAGGATGGTCAGCAATGCCGCCACGATGGTCAGGTCGAACTTCAACTGGAAGATCGCAAAGACGCCGATGGTGATGAAGATGTCATGGATCAGCGCAATGATCCCGCCAAGCGCAAACTGCCATTCGAACCGCAGCCAGATATAGGCCGCGATGCCAAGGCTTGCGGCCACCATGGCGGCGATGGCCTTCCAGATCAGCTCACCCGAGACTTTGGGGCCGACCGATTCCACCGACGGAAAGGTGATCGACGGGTCGACCTCTTGCAGCTTCGCTTCGACCAGGGCGATGGTTTCCGGGGTGACCGCTTCCTGGGCATCCATGGGCGCGATGCGGATCTGGGCCACGAACTGGTTGGCGCGGAAGGACGGGTCGTACACCTCGGTGATCTCGACATCGCCAAGCTGCAACTCGGCCAGCGCGGCGCGATAGGCGGCGACGTTCACCGGCTCGGTCGCTTCGGTGCGGATGGTGGTGCCGCCGCGAAAGTCGATGCCGAAGTTCAGCCCCATGGCAACCCAGGCCACGATCGCCACCACCGTCAGCATCATCGAGCCGCCGAAGGTGACCCACTGATACTTGAAGAAGTCGATGCTGGTGTGTTCAGGCGCAAGTCGGAAGCGATAGGCCATGGATTCTTCCCCCTCAGACCGTAACTGTCACGGGCTTGCGCCACTTGTACCAGAACTCGACGATCAGGCGCGTCACCAGCACGGCGGTGAAGACCGAGGTGATGATGCCGATCCCAAGCGTGATGGCAAAGCCCCGTACCGGCCCCGCCCCGACCAGAAACAGCACGGCGGCGGTGATGAAGGTGGTGATGTTGGCGTCGACGATGGCGCTGAGCGCGCGTTCATAGCCAAGCTCGATCGCGCGCGCGGCGTTCTTGTTGACCCGCAACTCTTCCCGGATGCGTTCGAACACCAGCACGTTGGCATCGACCGCCATGCCGATGGTCAGCACGATCCCCGCGATGCCGGGCAGGGTCAGCGTGCCGCCGACGGTAGAGAGAGCGGCAAAGATCAGCGCGATGTTGATGCCAAGGGCGATGTTGGCAAAGACGCCGAAAAGGCCGTAGCTCGCGATCATGTAGATGGCGACCGCGACACCGGCGACAAGCGCTGCGGTCTGTCCCGCTGCGATGCTGTCGGCACCCAGTCCCGGGCCGATGGTGCGTTCCTCCAGAAACGCAAGCTCGGCCGGAAGCGCCCCGGCACGAAGCAGGACCGCCAGCCGGGTCGATTCCTCCACGCTGAAGTTGCCGGTGATGATGCCCGAACCGCCGGGGATATGGCTTTGGATCACCGGGGCCGAGATCACCACGTTATCCAGCACGATGGCGAATTGCTTGCCGATGTTTTCCGCCGTGTGGTCGCCGAACTTCCTCGCGCCCGAGGTGTTGAACCGGAAGCTGACCGCAGGCTGGCCGTTCTGGTCAAAGGTCGGTTGCGCATCGACAAGATCCTCGCCCGACACGACCGGGGCTTCCTCGACGATGTAATAGACCCCCTCCTCATCGACCGAGGGGATGAGCATGTTCCGCGCGCCCGGGTTGGCACCGGCATCGGTGGTGCGCCCGCCGGGGACGACCGCATGAAAGCCAAGCTGCGCCGTGGTGCCGATGATCTCTTTCAACTCGGTGGCCGAGCCGATGCCGGGTACCTGGATCAGGATCCGATCCTCACCCTGGCGCTGGATCGTCGGTTCGCGGGTGCCGACCTCATCAACCCGGCGGCGGATGATCTCCAGCGATTGCTGCAGGGTCCTTGTGTCCAGCGCCTGCTTTTCAGCCTCAGAGAGCTGGATCACGATCTCATTGCCTTCGACCGTGATGTCGAGCGTGCTTTGCGCCGACCCGGTCAACGAGGGGACAGCATCGTTCAGCGCCTGAACCGCTTCAAGCGCGACAGGCAGACCCTCAGGCTTTTCGATCTGCACCCGCAGCACATCCTCGGGTGAGGGCATTTCGCGGATGCCGCCAACCTGGTCGCGAAGGGCGCGCAAGGCATCGCGCACATCGGGCCAAAGCGCGTCGATCCGCGCCTTGTGCACATCCTCGACCTTCACTTCTGCGAGCAAATGCGCCCCACCGCGAAGGTCGAGCCCAAGGTTCATCAGGGACGAGGGCAGGAACTCAGGCCATTCCGCCAGCGCGGCGGTCTGATCCGGCGTCGCGATGCCCCCCGCCTTTTCGATTGCCGCTGCCGCATCGTTGTGCCGTTCGACCTGGCCGTAGAACAGGTTCGGCGTCGCAGCAAGCAGCCCCCAAGCGCAGACAGCCAGGATCAGGACACGCTGCCAAAGCGCTATCGATTGCATGATGGCTGCCTCAGGTCGCTGCCGGTTCGGTCTTGTTCAGCACTTGGGTGATGGTGTGCTTGACGACCTTGACCTTGACGCCATCGGCAATCTCGACCTCGACCATGCCGTCGTCGTTCACCTTGAAGACCTTGCCGACGATCCCGCCCGAGGTCACCACCTGATCGCCGCGACGGAGCGCTTCGACCATGGCGCGGTGCTGCTTCATCTTCTGCTGCTGCGGACGGATCAAGAGGAAGTAGAAGATGATGAAGATCAGGATGATCGGCAGGAACTGGGTAAAGACGGCCCCGGCGGGCGGGACGGGCGGGGCTCCGGTCTCTTGGGCGAAGGCGGCGGTCACGAACATGGGCATCCTTTCGAGGTGGTGTCGGGCAGGCCTTGACCTCTGCCCGAGACGCTTGTGGGGTGATGTAAGGCCTTTCGCCGCACTTTGCCAGAGGCCGCGCACGGCTTCGCTGCGGCAGGTGACTTTCCCCTGCGGCGATAATCGGGCATAGGGGCGCTGGACGCAGCAAACCCATAGGCCCGCCATGCATGACATCCGCTTCATCCGCGAAAACCCGGCCGCTTTCGACGCAAGCCTGGCGCGTCGTGGGCTGGCTCCGATGGCGGCGGAGCTCCTTGCGATCGATGAGGCGCGGCGGGCAAGGATCCTTGCGGCGGAAACGGCGGCGGCGGCGCAGAACGCGGCGTCAAAGGACGTGGGCGCAGCCAAGGCGCGGGGCGATGATGCCGAATTTGACCGCCTGCGCGCGCTGGTGGCGGAAAAGAAGGCCGAAGGCGCGCGGCTGACGGAAGAGGCTGCGGTCGAGGATGCCCGCCTGCGCGACGCCCTGTCGCGCATCCCGAACCTGCCCCTCGCCGATGTCCCCGACGGCCCGGACGAGACCGGCAATGTCGAGCTCCGCCGCTGGGGCACCCCCCGCGTGCTGGACTTCAAGCCCTTGGAGCATTTCGACATTCCGGCAGCCAAGGACGGCCTTGATTTCCAGACCGCCGCGAAGCTTTCCGGCAGCCGCTTTGTCGTCCTGCGCGGGTCCATCGCCCGGCTGCACCGGGCGCTGGCGCAGTTCATGCTCGACCTTCATGTCAACGAGCATGGCCTGGCCGAAACCTGGACCCCGGTTCTGGTCAAGGAAGACGCGATGTTCGGCACCAACCAGCTGCCGAAATTCGCCGAGGACAGCTATCAGACCACCAACGGCTGGTGGCTGATCCCCACGGCAGAGGTCACGCTGACCAACTCCGTCGCCGCGGAGATTCTGGATGAAGCGACCCTGCCCCTCCGCCTGACCGCGCATACCCATTGCTTCCGGTCCGAGGCGGGGTCGGCGGGCAAGGACACCTCCGGCATGCTTCGCCAGCACCAGTTCGAGAAGGTGGAGATGGTCACGATCTCGACCCCCGACACCGCCCTGGCCGAACACGACCGGATGACGCGCTGCGCCGAGGCGGTGCTGGAGGCGCTGGCCCTGCCCTACCGCACCATCGTCCTTTGCACCGGCGACATGGGCTTTGGCGCGCAGAAAACCCATGATCTGGAGGTTTGGCTGCCCGGCCAGAACACCTACCGCGAGATTTCGTCGGTCTCCACCTGCGGCCAGTTTCAGGCGCGGCGGATGAACGCCCGCTACCGTGCCCCCGGTGGGAAGCCCGACTTCGTGGCGACGCTGAACGGATCGGGCCTCGCGGTCGGTCGTTGCCTGATCGCGGTCCTGGAGAACGGCCAGCAGGCGGATGGATCGGTTACCCTGCCCGAAGTGTTGGTGCCCTATCTTGGCGGCAAGACCCGGATTGCGGCGGACGGGCAATTGGTCTGACCGTCGGCGGTCTGCGTATGAAGGACATGATGAAAGCCAAAGCTCTCCTCCTCCTCCTCGCCACGCTGGCCTTCGGCGTGGCCCCCTTCGTGACGCCGCCCTTCACCGGCTATGACCCAGGCCTCTTCCCGGTACGGATCGAGCGGCCATCGATCCAGCCCGCAGGCTATGCCTTCTCGATCTGGAGCGTGATCTACCTGTGGCTGATCGCGCATGCGGTCTATGGCCTTTGGAAGCGGGCGACGAACCCGGCCTGGGACGTGGTGCGTCTGCCGTTGAGCGTTGCGGTCGCGGTGGGGGCGGTCTGGCTATCCATCGCCGGGGTCAGCCCGCTGTGGGGGACGGTGACGATCTGGATCATGGCGGCGGGGGCGATCTTTGCGTTTCTGCGCGCCGATACTTCAGCGAATGTGCCCGAGACAACGCCAAGTCCGGTCTCAAGGGAAGAAGACGAACTCATTCACCGCGTGATGCTAGAGGCGAATTCTTCGTTCGTGTCGCGTTCAGTTCGTTCGGTTCGAGAATTACGGATCACCAATCGCTGGATGCTGTCCGGCCCGACGGCGATCTTTGCGGGCTGGCTGTCGGCGGCGGCGGCCGTCTCGACCGGCGTCTTCATCGCGGGCTACGGCTGGCTGAGCGACACTCAATCGGCCGCCGCGATGCTGGCGCTGGTCCTCGGGATCGCCGTGACCGTGCAGATGCGCCGCCCGGCGATGCCGGTCTACGGGCTGACGGTGATCTGGGCGCTGGTCGGGGTGATCGTGGCCAATGCCAGCGCGAACGTGACGGTTGCGGTGCTTGCAGCCTCCGGCATCGCGGTGATGGCTGTCACGCTTTGGGCGAACCGCCGCAGCGCTTGACCTGCAGTTAAGATTTGGGATGAGAGGCTCCCCTCCCCCTCGTGGGGAGGGGATGGGGGTGGGGGGCTGCTTGCCGGAAGCCCCCCCACCCTCTCCCTCCCCCACGAGGGGGGAGGGAAGCTCTCAACCGTTGAAGCCGTGTAGCTCTGGCAAGGTTACCGCTTCGGACTGACCCCAGCCTTGCCGTCCATATGCTTGCGGAGCCGCGAGGGCGTGTGGAATTTCTGATCCTTGAACGGGTTCTTCGTCGATTGACTGCGAAAGAACAGGCGGATCGGCGTGCCCGGCATGTCGAAATGATCGCGCAAGCCGTTGACCAGATAGCGTTTGTAGCTGTCGGCCAGCTCATCGGGGCGTGAGCACATGATGACGAACCCCGGCGGCCGGGTCTTGGCCTGCGTCATGTAGCGCAGTTTGATCCGGTGGCCGCCGGGGGCGGGCGGCGGATGCGCCTCGGTCATCGCGCCGAGCCAGGTGTTCAGCCGCGCGGTCGGAATGCGCCGGTTCCAGACGTCATGCGCCTTCCGGATCGCGTCGTGGAGGCGGTCCAGGCCCCGGCCGGTCTTGGCCGACACGGTCACCAGCGGAGCACCCCGAAGCTGCGGCAGCAGGCGGTCGAACATCTCTTTCAGCTCGGCCAGCTTTTCCTGCTTTTCGTCCTCAAGGTCCCATTTGTTGACCGCAACCACCACCGCCCGGCCTTCGGTTTCGGCAAAGTCGGCGATGCGGAGGTCCTGCACCTCGAACGGAATTTCCACGTCCAGAAGGACGACCACCACCTCGGCAAAGCGGACCGCGCGGATGCCGTCGGATACCGACAGCTTTTCCAGCTTCTCGACCACCCGGGCTTTCTTGCGCATGCCGGCGGTGTCGAAGATGCGGATCGGCGTGCCGTGCCAGTCAGCCCGGACCGAGATCGAATCGCGGGTGATCCCCGGCTCCGGCCCGGTCAGAAGGCGGTCATAGCCCAGGATCTTGTTGATCAGCGTCGATTTTCCGGCATTCGGCCGGCCGATCACCGCGATCTGCAGCGGCTTTTTCGCGGTCGGATGATGCGCGGTCGCGTCGGCATCAAGCTCCGCCTCCGCCTCGGACAGGTCGATGTCGACCTCGGGCGCATTCTCGGCCTCGCGAATGGCAAACTCCCCCTCGAGCGGTTTCAGCTCGCGGTAAAGGTCGTCCATCCCCTCGCCATGTTCGGCGGAAATACGAATCGGCTCGCCCAGGCCCAGCGAATACGCCTCCAACGCACCCGAGTCGCCCGCCTTGCCCTCGGCCTTGTTCACGGCCAGAAACACCCGGGCGTTCTTCTTCCGCAGGATGTCGGCGAAGACCTCATCCGTTGGGGTGACGCCCACACGGCCGTCGATCACGAAGAGGCAGGCATCGGCCATTTCCACCGCGCGTTCGGTCAGGCGGCGCATCCGGCCTTGCAGGCTGTCATCGGTCACCTCTTCCAGCCCCGCCGTGTCGATCACGGTGAAGCGCAGATCGAAGAGCTTCGCATCGCCTTCGCGCAGATCGCGCGTGACACCGGGCTGGTCATCGACCAGCGCGAGCTTCCGGCCGACCAACCGGTTGAAGAGGGTGGATTTGCCCACATTCGGGCGACCCACGATGGCGAGGGTAAAGCTCATGTCATCCGTCCGGCAAGTGCCAAGCGGTCCCGATACACGGGTTGGGGGTCAGCGGAAAGCGTGAAGTTGCCCGTTGCCGCCCACGACATAAAGGACGCCGCCCGCCACCGCAGGCTGCGTCGCGGCGCCGCCGGGAATCTCGGCGCTGTAGGTCAGGCTGCCGTCGATCGGGTCAAACGCGCGCAAGAGGCCGTCCGAGGAGACGACCATGATCCGCCCTCCGGCCAGGACCGGCCCGTAATGGGCATAGATCGCCTGGCGCTTCTTGACCTTCTCAGCCTCGAAATAGGGCAGTGCGACGGTCCAGATCACCGCACCCGTGTCGGCGTCCAGCCGCACAAGCTCGGCCTGATCGTTCACGAGGAAGATCGACCCGCCTGCAACCGCCACTGGGCCAAGCGCACCTTCGCCGGCCGACCAGAGCTGCTCACCCGAGGCGACGGACAGCGCCACGGTCCGCCCGGCGGCCGAGCCTGCGTAAAGGACCGCGCCGTTGATCACGGCGTCCCCGGTCACATCATAGGTGAAGGCATAGGCACGACCAAGCCGCTTGCCCGCCAGCGAGGCCTGCCAGATCTTCGTGCCGCCGCCGATCCGCAGCACCGCCATCAGGTCGCCGCCGCTGGTCGGAAAGATCACGGCGCGGTCGGTGATGCTGGGGGCTGCGGTGCCAAGATAACTTGCGCTGCCCGGGGTGCCCACGACCTGCCAGATCACCTTGCCGTCGCCCGCCGCCATCGCCCAGGCCGAGCCGTCGCGGCCGCTGACATAGACCGCTTCGCCGTCGCTGGCGGGCGCACCGGTCAAGGTGGCATCGACGCGCTGCCGCCAGAGGACCTTGCCCGAGGCGACATCCAGCGCCACCACCTCACCGTAGGATGTGGTTGCGAACACCCGGCCCCCGGCCACAGCCAGCCCGCCGCCCGACACTCCGCCGCCCGCGTCGAACGGGGCTGTCAGATCGGCGGACCACAGGGTCTGCCCGCTGGTTCCGGTCGCGGTGACCAGCGTGCCCGCGTCCATCGTGAAGATGCGACCATCCGCGACCACCGGGGCAGCGGCGATGCGGTTCTTGCGGCTGTCGCCGGCGCCGATCACCGCGCTCCACCGCAGGACGGGGGCCGAGCCAAGGGCCGCATGCGGCATCAGGTGCCGGGCATTGCCCGCGCGATGCGTCCAGTCGCCGCTGGATTGCGCCGGAAGGCTGATCGGCAGGCTTTGGTTCGCAGCCACGCCCGGGGCGGTGGGGGCGGGTTGGCCTTCGACGGGCAGGCTGGCCTCCAGCGGCGCGCGGATCGGAAAACGCTCGCCCTCAAGGACGGCTTCACGTTCGCAACCGGCCAGCAGCGCCATGAGTACGATGCCTGCCGCCACCCTGAACCTTGCCTGCCGGATCGTCATGACTGCCACGTGAAGCCCCTTGTCTGTCATCATGATCCCTTAGCCAGCCGAGCTTTCCGGCAGATCGCCACCCAAGGCGGTGACCATCTGGCCCAGCCGCGCGCGCAGGCTGTCGGACGCCTCCTGATCCTGCATCAGCGTGACCATGGCGGCAATCGCGGCTTCGGTATTGCCCTCTTCGACCAGCAGATAGGCCAGCAGCTCTTCGGCCAGCGGACGGTAGGGGCGGCCTGGCGTGGCGATGGCCTGCAGGGCGCTGCGGCGGTCGGCCACCGGCTGTTCGGCACCGGCAAGCAGGACCCGGCGCAGGACGGCAAGGTCGCGGTAGGCCGGCAAAAGGCTGGTATCGGCGGCAACCGCGTCAAGTGCGGCAAGGGCGGTCGCCTTGTCCTCAGCCGGGTCCGAGGCGAGGGTCAGTTGCACGAGTGCCGCCTGCCCCGCGTCGGCTTGGATCGCCGACAGCGCAGCCCGGCGTTCGTCGGGCGTGCCAAGGTCCAGCGCGTCGATCAGCGCGTCACCGAACACCTCGGCCCGCGCCTCGGCCCGGGCGTTCTGCCATTCGCTCCAGGCGGTGCCGCCCACAAGACCCACGACCAGAACGCCACCGATCCAGCCGTATTTGCGAAAGAGCGCAAACAAGCGGTCACGGCGCACCTCTTCGGTGACTTCCTCGATGAAACTGTCGGGGTTGCTCAACGCGCGGGCCTCTGCTTGATCCTGCACCCGTCTTACAAGGAAAGCCCCAAGGTTGCCAACCCCTGCCCCCCGAAGTGGTCAGAATTCCGTCGGCAATCCCAGAACCTTGCGAAACGCCGGAATCCATTCGACATATTCGGGCGGAAGCGTGCCTTGGGCATACATCTCCTCAAGGATCGACAGCGCCTCCTGGTTCGCCGAGGTCGGGTCCTGCAGAAGCGTCGCCTTGAGGTCAAGCGCGCGGACAAGGTCGATCCGGTGGTAGGGATTGTCGGGAAAAGCCGCCACAAGATCGCGCCGGATCGTCACGCTCATATCCTGGTGGTCCAGTGCTGCCTGCATGTCACCGGTCTCGACCAGCATGGCTGACACCCGCTCATAGCTGATGGAGAGGTTGCCGTACCAATCCGCATTCGAGGGGTCCTGCTGCACCAGCCAGTCGCGCAGGGCGAGGCAATTCTGATGGCTTTTCAACGCCCCGGCGAAGTCGCCGGTCGCGGCCTGGGCATTGCCCAACCGCTCCAGCGCGATGGCAAGGTCCGAGGCCCAGGGCTGGCTGTAGGGGTCAACCTCCAGGAGAAGGTCCCCCATCCGCGCCATGTCCTGGAAGGTCGCGACCGCAGCCTGATGGTCGCCCAGCGCCACCTCGGCATCGCCGATCCGGTTCAGCGAGACGAGGCGGCTTTGGGTGTACTGCGCCACGTCCGGCGCAAGCTCCAGCATCCGGTCGGCGGTCTGCAGCGATTGCCGGGCAACCGCCAGCGCCTCGTCCGCGCGGCCAAGCTCCAACAGGATGTCGACATGGCGGTTCTGCAGGTTGGTAAGCTCGGTCAGCAGCAGAAGATCGTCGGGCGTGGCACCGACGATGTCAGCCTTGATCCGTACCGCTTCGGCCAGCAGGGGTTCGGCTGTCTGAAAATCTCCGTTGGCGATGTGGGTTTCGGCCACCAGCGACAGCGAGTAGGTCGTGTCGCGCTGGTATTGCAGCACGGTCGGATCGGCAGCCATCATGGCCAGCCGCAGATCAAGCGCTTCCTGATGCGCGGCGAAGGCGCCTTCGGCGTCGCCGAGCGCGGTCTTGACGATGCCGACATTGGCAATCGCAATGCCAAGGTCGCGCTGCCGCGCCAGGTTCTGCGGATCAAGCGCCACGATCATCTCGCGCAGCGCCCGGCAGCGTTCGTGGGCGGCAAGGGCTGCGTCGAGGTCGCCAAGGGTGATCAGCGTATTGCCCAGAAGCTCCAGCCCGACCGAAAGATCGCGCTGCCAGACCATGTTGGTCGGATCAAGCGCCGCCAGCGTTTCCCGGATCGAGACCACCGCCTGATGCGCAAGAAGGGCAGAGTCGATGTCGCCCAACAGCTCCGGCATAATCGAGATCGGACACCAGCACGTCGCCAAGCCGTTCATAGGCGACCGACATGTCATGCTGAAGGCCGATGTCATCGGGATTGACCTCGACCAGCGCCTCGGTGATGGCAAGCGAGTCCAGATAGGCGGTATGCGCCGCCGCCCTGTCACCCATGGCAAAGAGCACATCGCCGACCCGTTCACGGGTGTAGGCGGTGTTGCGCTGGTAGTCATAGCTGAGCGGGTCGATCGCCAGCAACGCCTCGACCAGCGCGAGGGCCTGCTGATGCGCGTCAAGGGCACCGGGCAGTTCGTTCTGCGCATAGCGGCTTTCGCCAAGGTCATTGAGCGCGAGCATCCGGTCGCGCATCAGATCGACATCGTCGGGAAGCTGGCCCGCCTGCCATTCGGAAAACTCCAGCGCGCTGGCAAAGGCGGTTTCGGCTTCCTGCATGTAGCCTTGCGATTCCAGCACGTTGCCGACGCTGGTCAGCGACCAGATCAGTTCACGCACCCAGGGCACATCGGTCGGGTCAGCCTCAACCTGCGCCTGGGCATAGGCGGCGCGGGTGGAAAACGCCGCAAGCGCCGCGCTGGTGTTGCCCGCGACCAGTTGCAATTCACCCAGATTGACCAGCGCCTGGATGTAGTCGAACCGGGTCTGACGCTCGATCTCCTCATCCGCGATGTCGGCGAAGAGGGTGACGGCTTTCTGCAGATCCTGGATCGCGAGGTCATAGCGCAGTTCGGCCCGGGCGGCATTGGCCGACAGCATTCGCGTTGCGGCCTCGGATACCGTGCGCGAGATGTAGCCGTCGCGAAAGTTCGCCCGGCTGGCGGCGTCGATATCGGCGGCTTCGTTCAGAAGCGCGCGACCGGTGTCGAAGGCGCCGAGTTCAAACGACTCCTGCGCCTTTGACCGCAGATCGGCCACACGGGGATCTTCGGATTTGAGGTTGCTGAGGTCGGACTGGAAGGCTTCGTAGGATGTCGCCGCCTCCAGCAACAACCGCGTCCGTTCGTCGGGGGCCTGGTTGGCCAGATCGGCCGACAGAAACGCCGCATAAAGCGGGGCGAGGGGCATGTTCCGCTCGGCCGCCAGCGTCTCGACCTCGGCGCGGAGGTCGGGGGTCAGGTCGGCCATCGCGATCAGAAGCTGGTCGCGTTCCGGCAGTGCCCCCTGGCCGGTGATGAACACGAGTTCCGGCAGACCGCTTTCGACATAGGGCAGCTGCTTGCCCCGGCTCCTGTCATAGACATCCTGCTGGACCAGCGTCAGCGCGGTCTTGAGTTCGACCCCGGCCGTGCCGAAATGGCGCAGCAACGCCTCGGTGAAGGGCGAGTTTTCGCCATCCCCGTCCGAGGCGGTTTCATTCGGCGCGGCGGCAAAGGCGAACAGGATGCCGTCCGCCCGCCCGATCCGGCCCAGACCGGGGACCGGCACGCCTGGCGGCGGTGGCGTTGCCGCACCGTCCAGAGCCGCAGCCCCCCGGCCACCCAACCCGCCCGTGGCGAAGGGATTGTTGCGGCAGGCATCCAGCAACACGATGACAGAGGGTGCGACAGCCTGCATCGCGGCCTGCGCCTCGGACAGGGGCAGCGCGGTCGCCGCCAGCCTTTCGGCAGTCGAGCCATCGGTGTCGGTCGGCAGCAGGTAGTTCACCCCGTCAAGCGCCACGCCATGCCCGGCAAAGAACAACAGCGCCACATCCGCCCCGGCGGCATCGGCCTGAAAATCCTCCAGCGCACGGCGCGTCCGGCGAAGGTCGCGGTCGATTTCCACATACACCTTGAAATCGAGCGAGCGCAGGAGTTTCTCCATCGCGCGGGCGTCGTTGGCGGGGTTGGTCAGCGGGCGGATCAGCTGATAGTCCTCCGCGGCAAGGATCAGCGCGACGCGGGTTTCCGCCCAAACGGCGGCCCCCAGCCCCAGCCAGATCATCAGCGCAAGACCAAGACGCCGCATCATAGGGTATCCCATCCCGAATGCGCGCAGTCTGGCCAAGCCGGGCCGACCGGTCAAAGGAAAAACACGGTCATCCGGTGGCTTTTCAGAAGCGAGAGATCATCTGCTGCCGCTAAAGGCTGACCGCCCTCGGATGCACCAGATCGCGTTCGCGCCGCAGGGGTTCGCGCGAGGGGTCCTCGTCAACCCGGGTCCTGTCGACTGAGGCGTCATCCTCGCTTTGCCGTTCCCACATCGCGGCATAGCGGGCCCCCAGCGCCAGAAGCTCGTCATGGCGGCCCTGTTCGACGATCCGCCCAGCCTCCAGCACGATGATCTGGTCGGCATCGGCGATTGTCGACAAGCGGTGCGCGATCATGATGACGCTGCGGCCCTGCCCCATTTCGCGCAACGACTCCTGGATCGAGCGTTCGGTCTGGGTGTCCAGGGCGCTCGTCGCCTCATCCAGAACCAGGATCGGCGGGTTCTTCAAAAGCGTCCGGGCAATCCCGACCCGCTGCTTTTCACCTCCCGAAAGTTTCAGGCCGCGCTCGCCGACGATGGTGTCATAGCCCTGCGGCAGGCTGGTCACGAAATCGTGGATCTTTGCCGCCCTTGCCGCTGCTTCGATCTCGTCCCGGCTCGCATCGGCGCGGCCGTAGCCGATGTTGTAAAGCACCGTATCGTTGAACAGGACGGTATCCTGCGGCACGACGCCGATGGACTGGTGCAGGCTGTCTTGCGTCACGTCGCGGACATCCTGCCCGTCGATGCGGATCGACCCGCCCTGGATGTCGTAGAACCGGAACAACAGCCGCCCGATGGTGGATTTGCCGGAACCGGAGGTGCCGACCAGCGCCACCCTTTGCCCCGGACGGACCTGAAAGCTGATGCCGTGGAGGATCTTCCGCTCCGGCTCATAGCTGAACTCGACGCGGTCGAAGCTGATCTCGCCGCCGGTCACGACCAGGGGCTTCGCGTCGGGGGCGTCCTTCACCTCGGCCGGTTGGCCGAGAAGGCCGAACATCTCGCCCATGTCGACCAGCGCCTGCCGGATTTCGCGGTAGACGGTGCCAAGGAACCCCAAAGGCAGGGTGATCTGGATCATGTAGGCGTTGACCATCACGAAATCGCCCACGGTGAAGGTCCCCGCCTGCACGCCAAGCGCGCTCATCACCATGACGATGACAAGGCCGGTGGTGATCAGGAACGACTGGCCCGCGTTCAGGAGGGACAGCGACAGGCCGGTCTTGACCGCAGCCGTCTCATACTGCCGCATCGCACCGTCATAGCGGTCAGCCTCACGCCCTTCGGCGTTGAAATACTTCACGGTTTCGAAGTTCAGCAGGCTGTCGATAGCCTTCTGGTTGGCGTCGGTGTCCTGATCGTTCATCTCGCGCCGCAGCTTCACCCGCCACTCGGTCATGGCGAAGGTGAACCAGATGTAGATCCCGATGGTGACCACCACGACCGCCGCATATTCCCAGCCGAAGACCAGCGCGAAGATCACCGCGACCATCGACAGCTCCAGAATCAGCGGCCCGATGGAGAACAGAAGGAAGCGGAGCAGGAAGTCGACGCCCTTCACCCCGCGTTCGATGATCCGGCTTAGCCCCCCGGTGCGGCGGGTGATGTGATAGCGCATCGACAGGCGGTGGATATGGGCAAATGTCTCGATGGCAAGGCGGCGGGTGGCGCGCTGGCCGACACGGACGAAGACGGCGTCGCGCATCTCGCCGAAGAGGACCGCACCAAGGCGGGCAAGACCGTAGGCCACGACAAGACCCGCAGCGCCAAGGCCGATGATCAGGCCGATATCCGGTGCCACACCGGACAGCCGGTCCACCGCCAGCTTGTAAAGCCAGGGCGTGGTGACCGAGACAAGCTTGGCCGCCACCAGAAACACCAGTGCCAGGACCACCCGGCGCTTGACCCAAGGCTGACCCTCTGGCCAGAGGTACGGTGCCACCCGGCGCAGGGTCAGAAAGCCCGAGGCGGGTGTCGGGGCAGCATCAAGGGAAGTGGCGGTTCGGGTTACGCGGCGCATGTCAGGTCCTGCTGGGCCCCGGGGATTGCGGGGCGGGGTCGCTTGCTGTATCGTCATTTCAAGATTTCTTGAATAGTTGAACGATGGATCAAAGTAAAGCGGCCCAAACCCAGGTCTTGGCGGCGCTTGCCGCGCTCGCCCATGTGACGCGGCTGGACCTGATCCGTCTGTTGCTGCCCGCCGGCGACACGGGCATGCCCGCCGGCCGGATCGGTGAGGCGTTGGGACTTCCCGCCCCGCGCCTGTCGTTTCACCTTGCAGCGCTGGAGCAGGCGGGCCTCGTCCGCGCCCGCCGGGTCGCGCGCAACGTGATCTACAGCGTCGATGCCGCCGGGATCGGGCAGACGATCTCCTACCTGATGAACGACTGCTGCGCCGACCACCCCGAGGTTCTGGCGCATTGCGCCCATGGCGCAGCGTTTCGCCCTGACGGTCAGGGGGTCGGCACGACGCCGGCCGGAACCGCGAAGACCTGACCGGGAAAGATCATGTCCGGGTCCTTGATCTTGTCGCGGTTGGCCTCGAACACCTGCACGTACAGCACTCCGTC
>NCDS01000207.1 GCA_002280315.1 Rhodobacterales bacterium 32-66-7
CGCCCAACCACTTCGCCGGCGTCACGGTTCAGGGAGCCTTCCCGCTCCATATCGCGCTGCAACTGCCCGGCGCGGCCTTTCAGCGTCTCGATCAAGGCCAGCGCCCGCGCCTCTTGATCGGTCAGCGCGTCCCGCTCCAGCGTCAGGCGTTGCAGGATCGCGCTGGCGATCACCTCTTCCTCGCGCCGTGGCGGCAGCAGCGCCTCGGCCGCCTCGCGCGCTGCTGTCAGACCACGCGCAGTAGCTTCGGCCTGCGACTGGGCAATCAGCCGGTCGCGCAATGCGGCTTCAGCCACCGCGCGCGCCATGTCGGCCTCGCGCCAGCGCCGCCACAGAAGCATCCCTTCGGACTGCCGCACCTGCTCGGACAGCTCACGGTAGCGGGCGGCCTGCTTGGCCTGGCGGGTCAGCATCGACAGCTGCTGTGCCAGGCTTTCCAGCACATCGTCGACCCGCAGAAGGTTCGCCTCGGTCCCGGCCAGCTTCAGTTCCGCCTCATGCCTGCGGGCATAAAGACCGCTGATCCCGGCGGCTTCCTCCAGGATCCGGCGGCGGGCCTTGGGCTTGGCGCTGATCAGTTCGGCGATCTGCCCCTGCCGCACCAGCGCGGGTGAATGCGCGCCGGTCGAGGCGTCGGCGAACAGCATCTGCACATCGCGCGCCCGCACCTCCCTGGCGTTGCAGCGGTAGGCCGATCCGGCGTCGCGGGTGATCCGCCGCACGATCTCGATCTGGTCGGCGTCGTTGAACCCGGCGGGGGCGAGCCGGTCGGCATTGTCGATGACCAGCGCCACCTCGGCGAAATGCCGCGCGCCACGGCTGGCGGCACCGTTGAAGATCACATCTTCCATCCCGCTGCCCCGCATCGCCGAGGCGCGGTTTTCGCCCATCACCCAGCGGAGCGCCTCCAGAAGGTTCGACTTGCCGCAACCATTCGGCCCGACCACGCCGGTCAACCCCTCATGGATCACCAGATCCGTGGGGTCGACGAAGCTTTTGAAGCCGTTGAGGCGAAGGCGGGTCAGGCGCACGGGAATACTTTCGAGTCGAAGGGCTCTGATCGTCCGGCCTGACCGGCGCAGAGTCAAGGTTCCGCCCCACGATCTTCCCCGCTTCAGGTGCTTATCCACAAGATGTTGCGTCTGGGGCGAAGCAAACCCTTCCCTTTCGGTGGCTGTCGCCTAGGGTGGGAGGGGCAAAAGGCAGGTGACCATGCTCAACGCCCTTACCCTAATTCTCTGCACCCAACTGGTGGGAGAGGTTGCTGCCCGCTCGCTGGGCCTGCCGGTGCCCGGTCCGATCCTGGGGATGGTCGCACTGACCATCGGCTTCGCCACCGTCCCGAAGTTGCGTGAGGCGGTGCGGCCCGTGGCGCAGGGCATCCTGGGGCATCTGTCGCTGTTGTTCGTGCCCGCCGGGGTGGGGGTAATCGGCAATCTGCAGGCGTTGCAGGGGATGGGGCTGGCGCTGACGCTGGCCATCCTTGTCTCCACCGTCCTTGCGATTGCGGTTGGCGCGGTGACCTTTGCGCTGGTCGCCCGGCTGACCGGAGCCCGCGATGACTGACGTCGCCCAGATCTGGAGCTATCTGTCCCAGGGCCCGCTTCTGTGGCTGACCGCGACGCTGGCGGCCTACGGCATCGGCGACGCCTGCTTTCGCGCGGTGAACCGTGCTCCGGTGGCCAACCCGGTGCTGATCGCGGTGGTGCTGTTGGGCGGGCTTTTGTGGCTGACCGGGACGCCCTACGCGACCTATTTCGAGGGCGCGCAGTTTGTCCATTTCCTGCTTGGTCCGGCGACGGTCTGCCTCGCCCTGCCCCTGGCCGACAACCTGCCCCGCCTGCGTCGGGCGCTGCTGCCGGTTGCGGCGGCGCTACTGGTGGGGTCGGTCACGGCAATGACCTCGGCCCTGGCCATCGCCTGGGCCTTCGGGGCGGATGCGGCGCTCCTCGCGTCGCTGGCACCGAAATCCGCGACCGCCCCGGTCGCCATCGGCATTGCCGAGGGGATGGGCGGCCAGCCGACGCTGACGGCGGTCCTGGTGATCCTGACCGGGATCACCGGCGCGGTGATCGCGACGCCGCTTCTGAACCTTTTGCGGTTGAAGGATTGGCGCGCGCGGGGCTTTGCGGTCGGTGTCGCAAGCCACGGCATCGGCACCGCCCGTGCGTTGCAGGTCCATCCCGTGGCGGGCGCGTTCGCGGGGCTTGGGATGGCGCTGAACGCGGTCCTTACTGCGCTCTTGGCGCCGTTCGTGCTGGGCTTCTTCGTGAACTGAGCGTCATCGCAACGCCTCGACCCGGAAGTCCCTGGGGATGCTGTCGCGACCGTCCAGCACAAGGTCGGCCATCACCTCGGCCAGTTTCGGAGCCATGCCGAAGCCGATCTTGAACCCGCCATTCGCCGCATAGTGGCCGGGCTGTCCGGGGAACGCCCCCAGCACCGGCGCGCGACTGCTGGCGCGGGGACGGATGCCAGCCCAGCGTGAGACCACCTTTGCCCCCGCCAGCGCCGGGACCGCCTTGACCGCCCTTGCCAAAAGCCCCTCAAGCGCGGCGTCAGGGCCGGGATCGGTCCAAGTTGCCTCGCTGGTCGATCCGATGGCCACCGTTCCATCCGCATGCGGCACGATGTGCAGCCCGTCGACGAACACCTGGGGCCGCCCTTGGCCTGCACTGCCTCGGCCAAGGCCGCCAATGCCAGACGGGGCGATATACGCGCCGACAAGGTATCCCGAACCAGCCAGCCCGAAGGCGATGCCGGCTCCCACGCGGCACCGGTCGCGGGCACCACCCGCCACTCCGCCTGCCCCTGCCACAGCGCCGCCGCCCCCTCGCCGCGCTGCCGCGCCACCTCCACGGCGTGTGCATCCGTCAAGGGCTGCAACCGCCCCAGACGGCCATAACCGGAGGATAGCCCCGAGGCTGCCTCCACCGCCGCCCACCAGTCCCCTGCCATCAGAAGGCTTTCCAACTGGAAGGCCTTCTTCGCATTCCACGCCTCGGGGACATGCGGGGCCAGCGCGCCGACGACCCCGCCCGAGGACCCGGCCCCGATTGCCACCGTCTCGATCACCCGGACCTGCGCCCCACGGCTTGCGCAGGCCCAGGCGATGGACAGCCCGAAGATCCCCGCCCCGCGTATCGTTACATCGACCACTTGCCAACGCTCCCGCCCCCGCCCATCAAGCGGACAAAAGGACTAGCGCCGATGCCCCTGCCCGACCAGCCCCTTTCCCCCGACCCGCCTTTGGAATGGCGCGAGGGCACGATCCCGATATCGCGCGCCTTCGATGATCCCTACTTCTCGCTTGCCGGCGGGCTGGACGAGGCGCGGCATGTGTTTCTGGCCGGGAACGGCCTGCCGGGACGGTTGCAAGACGGCTTCCACATCGCCGAGCTTGGCTTTGGCACCGGGCTGAACCTCATGGCGCTTCTGCTGTGCCATCGGGGGCCGGGTCATATAACCTTCACCAGCTTTGAGGCGTTTCCCTTGGCCGAGGGCGATATCGCCCGCGCGCTGGCCGCCTTCCCCGAAACCGCGCCCTTCGCCGGGCGTTTCCTTGCCCAATGGGCGGGGGGTCAGCGAACGCTGCACTTCCCCCACCTGACCGCCAGGGTGATCATCGGCGACGCGCGCGACACCCTGCCCGCCTGGACTGGCAAGGCCGACGCCTGGTTCCTTGACGGCTTTTCCCCCCCAAAGAACCCCGAGCTTTGGTCCCCCGCCCTGATGGCCGAGGTCGCGCGCCACACGAGGCCCGGCGGCACTTTTGCCACCTACAGCGCGGCGGGGCATGTGCGCCACAGCCTGACCGAGGCCGGTTTCACCGTCACCCGGCATCCGGGCTTTGGTCGCAAACGCCATATGACGACCGGTGTGCTGGCCTAGAAGCTGGTCGAAAGCCCGACCGAGAATACCTCTTCCTTGTCGAAGCTTTCGCTTTGCAGGGGGGCAGCCAGGTTCACCTGCACGATGCCGATCCCGGTTTCCCAATAGACCGACAGCCCGGCCGAACTGCGCAGATGATAAGCGTCGTCGATCACGCCCGAGGCACCGCCCGCCGTCACATCCAGATCCCAGACCGAGCCTGCATCGACAAAGGCACCCAGCGTCACGTTGTCGAGCCCGCTTGGCATGCGCACCTCGACCGAGGCGCTGAGGTAGCGCTTGCCACCCAGCGCCGAATCGATGTCGCCGGCAACATCGCGCGGGCCAAGTCCGGCAAAGGCAAAGCCGCGCGGCATGTCACCCCCCAGAAACGCCCGGTCAAGGATGCTGACGTTCTGGCTACCCTGCCCCTCGATCATCCCGGCCTCGGCCCGCAAGGCCAGCGTGGCCCGACCGATCGGCTGCGCCAATCCGGCGTCCACCGCAGCCGACACCCAGTCGCGGTCGCCCGCAAAGCTGGCCGCAGCGGTGCCTGCCAGCCGGAAACCGGACTGCGGCAGGCGTTCGTTGTCATAGGTCGAATAGGCAAGGTCAAACGCCAGACCGGTCGCCGTGCTGGCCCCGCTATCCGCCGCGATCAGGGGCGAGACATCGGGACCCGACGCCTCCAGATCATCCGAAAGATGAAACAGGGATACCGAGTAGGTCGTGAAGGGCGCAAGGTCAGCGCCGAAGGTCAGGTCAACCGAATATTGCTCCAGCGCGAATTGCTGGGCTTCGATGTCGGTCTTTTCCCCGCCCAGACTGAAGGCGATGAAGCTGTTGCGGCCAAGACCGGTATCGCCAAGCTTCCAGGTCTTGCGGAGCGATAGATCGGCCACTTCGTCTGAATCGCCGGTCTCGTAGGCGAAGCGGAAGTCGATGCCGCTGCCCTTGATATCGCGCCCGTCGAGGGCGATGAAGGCAAGGGCACCGCGCTGGCTGGAATAGCCCGCGCCGGTCGAGATTGCCGCACCGCCACCCTCTTGCGCCGTCGCGGGTGACCCGATGGCCAGGACCAGCGGTGGAAGAAATCGCATCAGACCCATTGCGGCCCCCTATCCTTGATCAGCGCGCGGCAGCCCGGCATTTCAGCCCGCCACCGGCGGAAACACGCATTGATAGCCCGGAATCATCTCGGGCGCGTCCAGAATGAAATAGACGCTTTGTGAATTCGACGACAGGTCGGCAACCTGCGAGACATAGTCGAGCGTCACCGGCACCGGCTTGGCGGCATTGCCGTTCACAACAATCTCGAACCGGTCGCGCGCAAGGAAGGCCGCAAGGCCCGCGGTCGGGACGAACGCCTCGACCCGCAGGGGCTGGTTCACATAGATCACCGCGATCGGTTTCTGGGTCGGCGCTTCCCCGGCGTCGATCAGGTCCGCACCGATCTGGCCTGCGACCGGGCTGCGGATCAGGGCCTTGTCAAGCGCGATCCTGGCCTGTTCGGCCTCGATCCCGGCAAGGCGCAGAAGGTCCGTCTCGCGGCCCACGGCACCGATGGCCAGCGCAAGCTCCAACTCGGCGGCTTCAAGGTCGGCCTGGCTGACCACCCGCTTTTCGACCCCGGCGCGCAGACGGTCGACCTTGCGACCCAGCGCTTCCTGTTGGCGTTTCGTCGCCTCAAGCGCTGCGGTCAGTTCGGTCCGCGCCAGCGCGGCTTCATAGGAAGCCCGGGTCAGATCGTCGTCAAACTCCACAATCGGATCGCCTGCCGCGACCTGCTGGCCGGGGCGGACAAAGACCTTGCGGACCACCCCGGCGAAGGGCGCGGCCAGTTCCACGACCTGCAACGGGCGAATGGCGCAGTTGATCGGCACCGCCGGAAAGCCCACGCTTTCCGCCAGCACCGGCGGCGCGCCGATCAGGGCTGCCAGAGCAAAGCCGCCCAGCGTTCGGATCATTGCAGCGCCAGTTCGCGCAGGTCCTCTCCGGTCAGGTACTGAAGGCGGCCCCAGGCGCGCAGATACTCGACCTGCTGGAATTCAAGCCGTTCGCGCGCCGAAACCTGCGCCAACCGGCGGCTGAGCACGACAAGGTCGACGCTTTCGCCGGTTTCGACCCGGGCCTGTTCATCCTCGACGTTGGCCGAGATCGACGACAACGCGCGCGAGGATTGGCCGATGGCGGTGGTCAGCTCTTCCAGGCGGCGGATCGTGGCGATGATCTCGGTCTCGATCTGGCGCTTGGTGTATTGGTGTCAACCGTGCGCGACCCGCCCCCGAAGCGGGAGCCTTCGCGGGTCTCATCCTCATACCGGGCGAAGGCCTCGACCACCGGGGCGAAATCGGCGGCAAGCGCCTGTTTCCGGCCAAGCTCGGTCGCGACGACCGAGATTGCGCTGGCGAGAAGGGCCGGGTTGCTGTCTTCGGCCTTGGCGATGGCGGCGTCCACGGCAAGCTCGTTGCTGCGGCCCAGCCGGCCAAGACCCGCATCGGCAACATCGGCCACGACCAGCCCCGATACGAAGGACAGCTTGGACAGCGCATCGGCATAGCGCGACGCCTCCACCGCCTCATCGGCTGAAAGCGAGGAAAGTTCCGCCGCATAGGTCCGGCCGGTGATGTCGGTCGACAGCCCTTCGGACACCAGCGCATTCTCGACCGAGATCTGGCGGCTGACCAGTTGCATCTTGGCGGCAAGGGCCTTCATCCGGGCCTTGCTTTGCACGGCAGCGAAATAGGCGTCATACGTCTCGAACGCGGCGGCATGCACGGCGGCGATGTATTCGATTTCGGCGATCGACCGTGCGGTGCTTTGCAACTGGATGTTGTAGATCCGGCTCAGATCGAAGATCGGCTGGGTCAGGTCAAGCCCCAGGTTGGTCACCGGATACTCGGCCTTGCCCTCTTGGAAGACGACGTTGTCGGTCTCGACCACTTCCTGGTTGACGTTGGTATAGGAGGCATTGATCGACACCTGCGGCAGATAGCCGTAGATCGCGTTCATCCGCTGCGCATCGGCGCGGTTGATCGCCTGCGCCGCCTTGCCGATGTCCGAGTTCCGCTCGAGCGCGCTGGCCAGCAGCTGGTCCAGCGACACCGCGCCCTCGCTGGTTTCCGCGTCGCCGTAAACCCCGGCAAGCGCGCCGGTGGCGTTGTCCTTGCCCAGGGTCTTGGCCAGCCGCTCTTCCGCCTTGGTCAGCGCCTTTTCGTCGACACCGGCGGTCAGAAGCCCGTTCAGCCGGTCGGGGCTGGCCTTTGTCGTCAGGCGTTCGCCACAGCCGGCAACAGCGACCAAAGCGACCAGACTGACCGCGAGTGCCTTTTGACGTTTCACACCGAATCCCCCATCAACTTTTCGTCTCGACCATGTGATATGCACCAGACAGCATCCGTTAACCCAACGCAACGCGACTGCCAATCATTTGACGGTGCGGCCTCAGTTTGTTTGTTCGATGCGTGTCTCCCGATCCACAATCTGCGCATCGCGGAAAGCGGCAAGCTTGCCCTTGGCCCAGAACACCAGATGGTCCCAGATCGGCCGGTTGCCGAAGTGGAGGCGGATCTGCGCGTCCTGCCCGACAAGCTCGACCGGGGGGACCCCAAGGCGGACCGTCAGGTTGATCGACCGCAGGCCGGTTTTCGGGTCGGTCACCGCGCCGTCGGTCAGGCCAAGGTCTTCGTTCGACACCGGAACATAGCGCCGCCCCAGCCGCACTTCGCCCGCAGGCACATGGGTCTGATACTCATCCACCCAGCGTTCGGGAAAGGCGCCGATCAGCCGTGACGGTCCGGTCAAGGGATAGGCGAAGCCGACCGTGTCCCCGGCCGACAGGTAGGTCCCCCGCGCAAGGCCGGGTGCCGCGATGAAATAGCCATCCGCCCCCATCGCCACGGATAGCCCGCCCTGTTCGGTGGCCAGAACCGCGATCTGCGCCGTGACCGAGCGGAGCCGTTCCTGCGCCAGTTGCGCCTCGGCCAGGCCGACCGACTGGGTGCTTTCGATCAGAAGTTCAGCCTCGCGCCGCTCAAGCGTCAGGATCAGGCTGCGACGCTCGGTCTCGGGGTTGGCCAGGGTCAGAAGGGGGTCACCCGCCTTGGCCAGACCGGCGCGGCGGGCGGGGCCCGCCACATAGCCCGTGGCCTTGACCGAGACCGCATAGTACCCCGCATCATCCAGCCGCAGCGGCAGCACCAGCGTGAAGGGCAATGGCACCAGCGCGACGATCACCAGGGCAAGCGCCAGAAACCCGCCCCGCCCCAGCCAAAGCCGCCGTTTCGACACCGTGCTGGCCGGTTTCGGCACCGGGTCGGCCAGAAGGGGCGAGAGGAACATCGCATAGGCCCCCCAGGCCCCCAGCACCAGGCCAAGGCCCAGAAACTGCGGCAGGATCGCCGACAGGATCGCGAACGAGACCGTAAGGCGATAGACCAGCGTCGCGGCCCCATAGCCTGCAACGCTCCACCCGCCGAGCCCGCGCGGCACCGCACCATCAGCCCCAAGCGACACCAGCTTGCGGGCAAGCTCGCCAAACCGCTGCGACGCCCGGGTATAAAGGCTGCGCTGACCGATCAGATCGACGGCGGCATAGTACCCGTCCAGCTTCATCAACGGATTGGCGTTGAACAGAAGCGAGTTGAGGGTGGAGAACACCACGACCTGCCCCGCCACCCCGCGCGCCGCGTCGCCTTCGACCAGATGCCAGACGACAAAGGCAACCATTCCCACCAGGAAATCGGTAAAGATCCCGGCCAGGCTGATCGCGACACGCCCGGCGCGGTTGGCGGTGACATCCGCTTCGGAGCAGTCGACCGACGGCAGGGGGTAGAATGCGATCAACGACAGCGCCGCCATGCGCACCCTGACCCCCACCGCGGTTGCCGCGACGACATGGCCGAATTCGTGGATGATCTTCAGGAACGGCGCGATCAGGCCAAAGGTCAGCAGCGTCTCGATCCGCAGGATGCCCGCAAACTCGGACCGGATCGCCCAGTCGTTCCTGATGCCCAAGGTCAGCGTGACCAACACAAGGCCCAGCATCAGCACCGCCAGGGGCAACCCGACGAACCAGGTCGAAAATCGTTGCAGGGCGGGTTGCCACGGGCCGACATCGAACAGGGGCAGGTTGATGAACAAGGGGTTGAACTTCGCCGCCCGGACCCGTTCCGCCCGCCGGACCGAGGTGACATAGGCCAGCGCCTTCACCCCGGCCTCCAGATCCTCACGCGGGATTTCGGTCGTATCCTGCCCGGTCATCCGGTCCTGCAGGCGCTGCAATCCCAGCGCCGCATCGCGCGGGACCGACACGATCTTGCCGCTGGACAGGTCCGACAGAAAGAACGCAAGGCTGCGCC
>NCDS01000007.1 GCA_002280315.1 Rhodobacterales bacterium 32-66-7
TGCGAGGGGCCGGTGGCCAGCATCGTCCATATCCACGGCGATGCCGACAAGACAGTTCCGCTGGAGGGGCGGCCCATCGGGTCCACCCGTCAGGGCAGTGTGCCCGAAACGCTGGCGATGTATCGCGCCTATGGCGCTTTCGGGCCAGCCACGAAAGTCGAGGTTGATGACCTGCGCTGCGAGATGCAGGTGAATGCCACGGGCGCGGTGCTGAACTTCTGCCAGTTTTCCGGCGGGCATTCGTTCAGTCCGAGGCACATGGTCGCCGCCTGGAAGATGCTGGAGGACGCGGGTCGCCTCTGACCCCTTGATGCTGCGGCGACGGGGCGCTTGAAGCGCGGGGGCTTCGGCGTTATCGCACCGGGGCCGACCAGAGGATCCCCGCCCATGCCCGCGTTTCTTGATACCCGCAGCCCGGATTTCGATGCCGCCTTCACCGCCCTCCTTGGGCAAAAGCGCGAGGTGGCCGAGGATGTGGACCAGACCGTCGCTGGCATCATCGCCGATGTCCGGACCAAGGGCGATCAGGCGCTGACCGACTGGACCGCGCGTCTGGACCAGTTGACCCTGACGCCCGAGACGCTTGCCTTCACCCGCGCCGAGATTGCGGCGGAAATCGCCAAGGTCAGCGCCGAGGATCGCGCCGCGCTGGACCTCGCCGCGACCCGGATCCGCGCTTACCACGAGCGGCAACGCCCCGACGATCAAAGCTGGACCGACGACACGGGTACGCAGCTTGGCTGGCGCTGGACCCCGGTTTCGGCGGCGGGGCTTTATGTGCCGGGGGGGCTTGCGTCCTATCCTTCCTCGGTCCTGATGAACGCCATTCCGGCCCGGGTCGCGGGGGTCGGGCGGCTGGTCATTGCCTGCCCGACGCCGGGCGGGGTGGTGAACCCGCTGGTCTTGCTGGCGGCCGAGATTGCGGGGGTGGATGCCGTCTACCGCATCGGCGGGGCGCAGGCGGTTGCGGCGCTGGCCTATGGCACCGAAACCATCGAAGCGGTCGACAAGATCACCGGGCCGGGCAACGCCTTTGTCGCCGCCGCCAAGCGCCGGGTCTTCGGGCAGGTCGGGATCGACATGATCGCCGGCCCGTCCGAGATTCTGGTCATCGCCGATGGCGACGCCGACCCGGACTGGATCGCGCTCGACCTTCTGGCGCAAGCCGAACATGACCAAAGCGCGCAGTCGATCCTGATCACGACCGATGCTGCCTTTGCAAAAGCGGTGGCGTTGGCCGTTAACCGGCATCTGGAAACGTTGGAGCGGCGGGCGATTGCCGGGCCTTCATGGGCGCAGAACGGGGCGGTGATCCTGGTCCGTGATCTGGATGAGGCTGCCGCCCTGTCGAACCGCATCGCCCCCGAACATCTGGAGCTTTGTGTCGCAAAGCCGGAGGCGCTGGCGAAAGCCTGCATCCACGCCGGGGCGATCTTCCTGGGCCAATGGACGCCCGAGGCGATCGGCGATTATGTCGGCGGGCCGAACCATGTCCTGCCGACCGCCCGTTCGGCCCGGTTCTCCTCGGGCCTTTCCGTCCTTGATTTCATGAAACGCACCACCCTGGCCCGGCTGACCCCCGAAGCCCTGCGCGCCATCGGCCCCGCGGCCGAGCGTCTGGCAATCAGCGAGGGGTTGCACGCCCACGGCCAAAGCGTGCGCGCGCGGCTGGACCGGCTCAACCGCTAAAGTCTTGCGCTGGAAGGCAGGCTCGGGCATCACCTTACGGTTCCCGCCAAAGTGTTTGCCGAAAGTCCGCTCATGACCAACCGCATCTGCCATATCGAGATCGATGAACGCGGCCTGGTCCGCCCGACCCCGGAGATCGAGCAGGAACGCCGCGTCGCGATCTATGACCTGTTGGAAGACAACAGCTTTGGCCTGCCGCCCAAGGCCGAACGGGTGCTGCCCGAGGGTCCCTACCGGGTGCTGCTGGCGATCCGTGACGGGCGGATCGTCTTTGACATCACGACCGAAGATGGCGTGAAGGCGGCGGAGTTTCACCTGTCGCTCGGGCCCTTCCGGCAGGTGGTCAAGGACTACTTCCAGATCTGCGAAAGCTACTTCGACGCGGTCAAGCGCCTGCCGCCCAGCCAGATCGAGGCGATCGACATGGCCCGGCGCGGTATCCACAACGAAGGCGCCCTGATCCTGCGCGAACGGCTGGAGGGCAAGGCGAACGTCGACAGCGACACCGCGCGGCGGCTTTTCACCCTGATCTGCGTCCTGCATTGGGGTTGATGGCTTGAACGACATTCCCCAGTCGGTGCTGTTTTGCTGCGATCACAACGCGGTCCGCTCGCCCATGGCGGAGGGGTTGATGAAGCTGATGTATGGCCAGCGGGCCTATGTCCAATCCGCCGGGGTCAAGAACGACATGGAGGTGGACGGCTTCTCTGTCGCCGTCTGCCAGGAGTTGGGGATCGAGCTCTCCCGCCACCGCTCGCGCAGCTTTGAGGAGATGCAGGAATGGGGCGATGACCTGTCGCAGTTCGACCTGATCGTGGCGCTGTCCCCCGCGAGCCAACGGATGGCGCTGGAGCTGACGCGGTTTCACCACCTGGACATCGAATACTGGCCGATCCTTGACCCGACCGGCCTGGGCGAGACGCGGGAGGCGAAGCTGGCCGCCTACCGGCAATCCCGTGACCAGATCCGGGCGCGGATGCTCGCCCGCTTCGGCCCCCCGACAGAGGCACCCGCCGACACGCCGCCCGCGTAGGGTGGGCAATCTGCCCACGCTGCCAACCGAAGTCTTACCGCGAGGGGCTGCGATAGGTCATCCGCCGTACCGATCCGGTCTTTGACCGCATCAGGATCGTCTCCAGCGTGACCCAGCCCGGTTCTCGCCGGATCCCGGCCAAAAGCGAGCCGGTGGTCACCCCGGTCGCGGCAAAGATCACATCGGCGCGGACCAGATCGTCGCGGGTATAGACCCGGTCAAAGTTGGTGATCCCGGCCTTCCGCGCCCGCGCCCGCTCATCCTCGTTGCGGAACAACAGCTTGCCGAAGAACTGCCCACCCATGCATTTCAGTGCCGCCGCCGCCAGCACCCCCTCGGGCGCGCCGCCGGATCCCATATACATGTCGATGCCGGTCAACTCCGGCTCGGCACAATGCATGACACCGGCGACATCGCCATCGGTGATCAGCCGGATCGCAGCCCCGGTGGAGCGGAGCTCGTCGATCATCGCCTCATGCCGGGGGCGTTCCAGGACGCAGACGGTGATATCTTCGGTCGAGCACCCCTTGGCGGCCGCAAGGGCCGAGACCCGCTCCGACGGGGTCATCGTCAGGGTGACAAGGCCGGGCTTGTGGCCGGGGCCGATCGCCAGCTTTTCCATGTAAACGTCGGGGGCATGCAGAAGCGTGCCGCGCGGGGCCATCGCGATAACGGTCAGCGCGTTCGGCATGTCCTTGGCGGTCAGGGTCGTGCCCTCCAACGGGTCAAGGGCAATGTCGACCTCGGGTCCCTGGCCGGTGCCGACCTCTTCGCCGATGTAAAGCATCGGCGCCTCATCCCGCTCGCCCTCGCCGATGACGACGACGCCCTTGATGTCGAGAAGGTTCAACTGGTCGCGCATCGCGTTGACGGCGGCCTGATCCGCCGCCTTCTCATCCCCGCGCCCGATCAGATTGGCCGAGGCGAGCGCCGCCGCCTCGGACACCCGGGCAAGGCCAAGGGACAAGAGCCGGTCCTGGAATTTCGATTTGTCCGACATCGGTCCCCTCCCTGGGCAGTCCTGTCTGGTGTAGCGAGGGGGCGACATGGCGGCAAGCGTGGCAGCGCCGACGAAGGCTCAAACCTCTTCGATCCGGATCGCAACCGGCTGGCCGACCAGCACCCCGGTGCGGGCGAACTGGGCCAGCGAATGCGCGACATCGGCGGGGGCGGCCTTGTGGGTGACGATCAGCACGACCGCATCCTCGGCCCGGTCGCCGGGGCGGTGGAGCTGGCGCATCTGGTCGATGGAGATGCCCGACTCGCCCAGGCAGGTGGCGATCTTGGCCAGCGCGCCGGGTTTGTCGAGAAGCGTCATCCGCAGGTAATAGGGCGCAGGGGTCGCCGAGCTTGCCGGGGTGGGAATGGCAAGCATGGTCGCCGGGATGCCGAAGGTCGGCAGGCGGACGCCGCGGGCGATGTCGATCACATCGGCCATCACCGCGCTTGCGGTCGGCCCCTGACCCGCACCCGGACCGCGCAGGACGATCTGGCCGACGGCGTCGCCCTCCAGCACCACCATGTTCGTGCCGCCCTGCAACTGGCCCAGCGGACTGGCCGATGGCACGAGGCAGGGCGTCATCCGCTGCTCCAACCCGCGCCCGGTCAGTTGCGCCACGCCCAGAAGCTTGATCCGGTAGCCCATATCCTCGGCCAGGCGGATATCGTCGATCGAGACGTTGCCGATCCCCTCCAGCTCCACCGCGCCAAAGCTGACGCGGGTGCCAAAGGCGATGGCGGCCAGAAGCGACAATTTGTGGCCCGCATCGATGCCGCCCACGTCAAGCGTCGGGTCCGCCTCAAGATAGCCAAGCTGGCGCGCCTCTTCGAACACCTCGGCATAGGGCAAGCCCGCCGATTGCATCCGGGTCAGGATGTAATTGCAGGTGCCGTTCATCACGCCCATCACCCGCTTGATCCGGTTGCCGGCCAGCCCTTCGGTCAGGGCCTTGATCACCGGGATGCCACCGGCAACCGCCGCTTCGAACCGCAAAGCCTTGCCAGCGGCTTCGGCGGCAAGCGCAAGCGCCTGGCCATGATGCGCCAGAAGCGCCTTGTTGGCGGTGACGACATCCTTGCCGTGCGCAAAAGCCGCTTCGGTCGCGGCCTTGGCGGGGCCGTCGTGGCCGCCCATCACCTCCACCAGAACATCGACATCGGCGCGCTCGGCGAGGGCGACGGGGTTGGTCTCCCAGGCGCAGGCGGACAGATCGGCGTCGCGGTTCTTCCGCGCGTCACGGGCCGAGACGGCGGTGATGGTCACCCGGCGGCCCGCCCGCGCGGCGATGAGGTCGGCCTGCCCCTGGACGATCTTCACCACACCGATGCCGACCGTGCCAAGACCGGCGATACCAAGACGCAAGGGAACGGACATGAGGGAACCTCGCGGCTGGTCGTCAGGAAATCCCGCTGGGCAACGGAAGCGGGCGGCTTCCTGCCTGTTAGCCAAAAGCGGCGCGGGGCGCAACGCTGTCCGGGTCGCAACGTTGTCAGGGGACAGGGAGGTCAGGGGGCAAGGATGGCGGCACGGTCCTGCGAACTGGCGGCGCGCTGCACTTGCGGTGGGCCGGGGTCGGCCAGGGCAGCGTCCGCCTCGGCCAGAAGATCATCGATCGGCAGCAAGGCCGGGTAGGGGTCAGTCTCGGTGCTGGGCGCTGACAGCGAAGCACATCCCGCCAGCAAAAGCCCGGCCGCGCCCAGCATGATCCAACGTTGGCGGATTACATCCATTCAAGCCGCGCAAGGGTCCGGAGCACGGATGCGACCGTCAATTGCAGCTGGTCACACTGCATTCCGTCGCGCCGCCTTCCAGGCACACCCGGCGGTCGCGTGGGGAGGTCACGACGAAATTCTCGAACGTCTGGTTCGAAAGGCCCGGGGCGGCATTCAGAAGGCCGATGTCGAAGTCGGGAACATAATCGGTCCAGGTTTCGACGATGATGGCGCCACGCAGGTTCTTCAGCCTTGGAATCTGCGGTTCCAGTGCCTGGATCGTCACATTTGTATGCGGCGGAGCCGCGACTTCGTCCGACGAGCAGGAAAACAGCAGGTGATAGTGGTCATCCCCATCCCAGACCAGGGGCTGGTTGTTGGACCCCTCATCGAACTCGATGCTGGTGATCCGCATCCGCGATCCGTTGGTGCCCGGGGTCAGGAAGGTCAGGACTTCGGACAGTCCTTCGACAAACTCGTCGGTGACGACCACCTGACGCGACAGGAGGTCAGAGATCGAATAGGCTGCCTTCTGCGTGACGTTGATCGTCTTGTAGACATCCCAATAGACGAACAACGCCACGAAGCCCCAGATCAGCAATGGCAGGGTGATCAACGCCTCGGCCAGCAGGATACCGCTTTCATCCCCGCAAAACTTGCGGACTGATGCTTTGAACTGGCGCACAGGTGACCTCATCCCGGTTCGTTCACGAAGACTGTGGTGGTCATCAGCGCGTAGTTGCCGTCGACCTCATCGCGGATCATCCCGGCACCGACAAGCGTTGTCGGGAACAGCGGTTCTTCCTTCAGGCAGATCCGCATCAGCATGATGTCGTTGTCCGCCCCCATCGCAAACTCGGTCCCCGACGGTTCCAGAAGGGGGTCGAATTCCTCGGTCCGGTCGACGCAGACCACCGGAGTGTCCGGCATGTCGAACGTTGCCGTGTTGACCGGCTGCATCCAGATCGTCATCGATTCGACGCAGGTTTCGACCGAGGTGACGATCATGCCGCCGCTGCAGATTTCCTCTTTCAAAAGGTTGGCACCGTTCACCCCGCCCACGCCATCGTCAAGCCATTCGAGCGACCCTAGCCGAAGGTCACGCACGACGATGTCGACACTCCGCTCCAGCATGGCGTTGCGCGCCATGAACAGGCTGGCTTCGAAGGAGGCCATGAAGATCGTCAGGATGATCGGGATGATGAACACGAACTCGATCGAGGCGGTGCCACCTTCGTCATCCAGGAAGTTGCGCATGATCATTGGGTCAACCGCAGTTCGGAGATGTCGGTCGCGATGCTTTGGAAGGCTGCCAAAAGCGCGGTGTTGTCGGCAGCGTTGTAATAGTAGTTCACTTTCGGTTCCGAAGCGCACCCGTTGATCTGGGTCTGACCGGACGCCGGTGCGGCAAAGGCGATGCCGTAGATCTCGATCCCGGCCGCCTTGGCAGCGGTACAGTTCTGCTGCAGGAGAGAGTCCATCGTGCCGGCGCTGCTCAGATAGGTCTGGCGCATCAGGTTCATGATCGTGTTGTAATCCGTCGTCCCCGACACGTCGGACCGCATGTAGAATTGCCGTGCGACATAGCTGACCTTGAGATAGCGCCACACCTCGCTCCAGTCGAGGCGGGTGGCGGTGATCATCACGACATCGGGCAGAAGGTCGGCATCGGGTCCGTCGGGAACGGTGACGACATCCCGCTCATCATCCGGGTCCGAGCCATCGGCGACGGTCTTGGGCCAGGTTGGCGCGGCAAACCAGGCATTCGGGTCGCAGGCGCCGGTGACATAGCTGCCGGTTCCCAGGCCCTCAGGCTCCAGCGCGCCGACCTTCTTGCGTTCCTGCTTGTCCTTGAGGTGAGGCACGAAATACTCGCGACCACTGCTGATGGTCCAACCGGAACAATTGCTTGGCTTGGTGTTGTCGTTAAGGTCGGACCCGCCCGACCAGAAACGGATGGCATAGTTGCCATCCGTGCCAAGCCAGATCGGCGAGGCACCGGACTTGTAGGCATCCTTGACGTGGTTGTTGGTCACATGCGCCCCGTCGGTCATCAGGATGATGATCTTGCGGGTTTCGACCGAGCTGTTATCGGCCGGGCGGCCTTGCACCGTGCTGTCGCCAATCGCGGTGTAGATCGGGCGCGCGTCATCATCGATCAACGCCGTCGCCCAGCGCATCCCCACCGCGATGCTGGTATTGCCTTGCGCGTAAAGCCGTGAAATTGCCGTGACCAGCGGGGCGGTATCCTTGCTGGGCATCATCAGAAGATTGACCAGTTCATCATTGTATGGCGTCCCGGGGTCGTTTGGCCGGGTCGTGCAGGCGCGCGCAGATGCGGACGGGCCGTTCGCGCTTGCCGCCAGGTATTCCGTGGTCGCCGTCGTGCCACTGTTGGTATCGGCAACCGCCATCATGCGCATCGACAGGCTGGTCGACAACCCGACCGAGGTAAACGTGCCGGTCGGAATCTCGACGCAGTTGATGTTCGGGACACCGGCGTTTTCCACACCGTTCCAGGACGAGATGTTGGTGACCGAGAACTGGTTGCGCAGCGCGACCGGGATGTTCACGTTGGCGGCATAGGGCACCATGCCGATCGAGACGCCGTTCAACGTGTCATTCGTCTCGACGATATTGATGAATTCGGTCGCAGCAGACCGCAGTCCCTGAATCTTTGTCTGCCCACCGCCAAGGGATTCGCCCATCGATCCGGTGATGTCGAGCACCAGCATGACCTCGATCTGCGACACGCCCTGGGCCGCCTCGGCCCTTGTGGGGCTTTCCAGGTAATCGACGTTCAGCAGCCCCATGAAGAAGTTTCTCGACCGGACCGTCGCATTCATCGTCACGCGCCGCAGACCTGCGTCGGAGATGGCCGTGATGTCGGGGTCCGAGAATGTCACCATCGCGAGGTCTTCACCAAGGCCGGTCTTTTCAAACCATTCCGCGGCAATCACGTCCGCCGCCTCGGTCTGATCCAGGTTGGCCGCCGCAAGCGCCGCGCGGTCCAGCGTTTGCTGCATCGCGACGCGCCGGGTTTCAAAGCGCATCACGTCAACCGCGATGCCGCCGAACGCAATCATCAGGAAGAACATGATCAGGACGAACACGGCCATGGTGCCGCTTTCATCGTCCCGGAACCGGACGAGCGACCCAGCGATGCGACGAGATACCAGCCTGGCAGAGCATGGAAACATCATCAAACCCTTCAAATGACACGTGCCCGCGCGTCGGCAGGCTTCTGCCAGCCAATAAGACACAAGTCGCGGCAGAATTGTAGAAGTTTATGTGTGAGAGCAGCGGATTCGTCGCTTTGGCCTGGGGTTTTGGCCGGTTCGCCGGGCAATTCCGCGCAGCGGTGCCAGCGACGGGCGCTTTCACCCGGCTGCGCGGGGCTTTGGCGCGGCAGAAACCAGGCGGCGATTCGGCTGCTGGCTGCGGTGCGCATCGCGCAAGACTGGCTTCCGGCGTGGCAACTTGCCTGCCGGGGCAGGTGTCAGGTAGCCTTCCCGCGCGGCATTCAGGGCTGCGGCAAGCTGCGGGGCGTGACTTGATGGCGACAGACACCAAGGTTGAACATCTGGCTGGCCAGCCCATCGGCAGTCCGGACCAGCCGCCGAGGTTCACCGTGATCATGCCGACCTGGGGGCGCGGGCGGCATATCCTGCCGTCGATCCGGTCCGTCCTGCAGCAAGGCATGCGGGACTTCGAGCTTCTGGTCATCGGCGATGCCTGCACCGACGACACCGAGGCTGCGGTTCAAAGCATCGACGACCCACGGCTTCGGTGGCTCAACCTTCCCCGGCGCGCCGGAGTACAGAGCGGTCCGAACAATGCCGGGATCGCCGCCGCGCGGGGGCGCTACATCGCCTATCTCGGCCATGACGACATCTGGGAGCCGACCCATCTTGAAGCCCTGGCCGAGGTCTTTGCGCAAGACAACGCTCCGGATTTCGGGATTTCGGGGATCATCCTGCATTGGCCGAACGGCTTGCCCGGCGGCCACGTGACCGGCATCTTCAAGGACGATGGCGTGAAGCACACCCATTTCTTCCCGCCAAGCTGCTTTGCCCACCGGCGCGAGGTGATCGACCGCATCGGTCCGTGGCGGATGCCAGGTGAGTTGCGCACCCCCGTCGACGAAGACCTGTTGCGCCGGGCCGCAGCGGCGGATCTGCGCTTTGCCTCGACGGGCAGGATCACCGTGCACAAGTTCACCGCGACGCACAGATACCTGAGCTACGTGCGGCAGGAGAGCGATGAGCAGACCGCCATGCTGGCCGCCATGTCGGCACCGGGCCATGCCGAGCGGGTGACGGGGCAGGTCGCACGCGCCAAGCGGGACGGCACCTTCATGCGGGTGATGCAAAGCGACCCGACCAAGCAGAAGACCGGACAGATCGCGCAGATGAACGCCCGGCGGCGGGGTCTGTCGGTCCCGCCGGTGCAGCCGCTGGGCCGGGGGGCCGTGCTGCGGCAGCGGCGGCAGGATTGCGCGCTGGACTGGTGGACGCGCCCGATCCTCGGGATCCGGCTGCAGGGTCGCAATCCCTGGCCACGGCTCCTCCTGCCCTTCTCGGCGGTCGGTCCGGTGCGGCTGGTGCTGCGGGTCGTCCACCCCGAGCGCGAGGCGTTGGGGCCGCTGCAACTGGCCTGCAACGGCGTTCCCGGCACCGCCCGGCCGGGCCGTATCCGACCCGGTCTCTGGGGCTGGACGACCCTTTACACAGCCAGGATCGATCTGGCGGCCGAGGCGCACACGATCGTGGAGTTTCGTCTGGACGCAGCCCAGCAAGTCAAACGCGAATATGGCAGGTTTCACCTTGGCTTCGGAATCGGGCAGATCAGGCTAAGCCCGCTGGGCGATTGACCGAAGGGGCAGCCATTCTGCCCTTAGCTGCCCTATCCCCGACATCCGATGTCGTCCATGGCGCAGGATTTCGCGATGCAGTCTTGAATATGCGGCGGTAACCCGTTTCACTGCCGGGATCGGAAGGACGTGATCGATGCGCTACTCTGGCCTCAAGGTCATCACCGAAGGACTGCGGGGAAACACCGGCTGGACTCCCGCCTGGCGCGACCCGGCCCCGAAGCCCGCCTATGACGCGATCATCATCGGGGGGGGCGGACACGGGCTTTCGACGGCTTTCTACCTTGCCAAGAACCACGGGCTGACCAACATCGCCGTGTTGGAGAAATCGCACATCGGGTCAGGCAACATCGGCCGGAACACCACCATCGTGCGGGCCAACTACTTCCTGCCGGGGAATTCGGAATTCTACTCGCACAGTCTGAAGCTGTGGGAGGGGATGGAGGCCGAGCTCAACTACAACGTGATGCATTCGCAGCGCGGCCAGATCGTGCTGTGCCATTCCGACGGGCAGCGCGACGCCCTCGCACGGCGGGGCAACGCGATGATCAACCAGGGCGACGACGCGATCCTTCTCGACCGCGAGGGGGTGCGGGAGTTGTTGCCCTATCTAGATTTCGAGCAGACCCGGTTCCCGATCTACGGCGGGTTGTTACACCCTCGCGGCGGGTCGGCGCGGCATGATGCGGTGGCCTGGGGCTATGCACGGGGGGCGGACCAGCGCGGGGTGGACCTGATCCAGAACTGTGAGGTCACCGGGATCGACATCGAGAACGGCGTCGTGACGGGCGTCCAGACCACGCGCGGGGCGATCCGGGCGAAGAAGGTGGGGATCATCGTGGCGGGGCGGTCGTCACAGGTCGCTGCGATGGCGGGGATGCGGCTGCCGATCGAGTCGCACGTGCTCCAGGCCTTTGTCACCGAGGGGCTGAAGCCGGTGATCCACCATGTGGTCAGCTTCGGGATGGGGCACTTCTATATCAGCCAGTCGGACAAGGGCGGATTGGTGTTCGGCGGCGACCTCGATTTCTATGCCTCGTATGCGTCGCGGGGGAACCTGCCGATGGTCGAGCATGTGATGGAGGCGGGCATGACCCTGATGCCGATGATCGGCCGCGCCAAGGTGCTGCGGAGCTGGGGTGGGATCATGGACATGACGCCCGACGGATCGCCGATTATCGACAAGACCCACATCGACGGTTTGTTCATCGACTGCGGCTGGAACTACGGCGGGTTCAAGGCCGTGCCAGCCTCGGGCTGGTGCATGGCGCATCTGATGGCGACCGGGGAAAGCCACGAGGTCGCCCGGAAGTTCCGGCTGGACCGTTTCGCAACCGGGCATCTTCTGGATGAAGAAGGCACCGGGTCGCAGCATAATTTGCATTGAGGGTCGGAATGCGTGGTGACCTGACGGCGGCCCCCCACCCCCGCCCCCTCCCCACCAGGGGGAGGGGAGGTGCCTGGCACCGCCGGTGGGAGTCGCTTGCATCCTGGTCTCGGGCGGCAAGCGTGGGAGCCTCCGGCGGGGATATTTGGGGACGAAGAATGCGGGAAGAGTCATGCGTCTGAAATGCCCCCTGTGCGGTGACCGGGACCGGCGTGAGTTTTACTACTATGGGGCAGAGGACTATCTGCGCCGACCGGGAGAGGGTGCCGCGCTGACCGCGTGGGACGACTATTTGCACAATCGCGACAATCCGGCGGGGGTGGTCAAGGACCTTTGGTACCACGAGGCGGGCTGCGCGCAGTGGCTGGTGGTGACGCGGAACACGGTGACGCATGCGGTGTCCGGCGTCGACCTGGTAGCGGAGCGCAAGCCATGAGGATCGACGGCAAGGGTCTGATCGACCGCGCAAAACCGATGCGGTTCCGCTTTGACGGCAAGGAATACTCGGGCTTCAAGGGCGACACGCTCGCCTCGGCGCTTCTGGCCAACGGCGTGCGGCTGGTGGGGCGGTCGTTCAAGTATCACCGGCCACGGGGGATTCTGACTGCGGGGTCGGAAGAGCCGAACGCGCTGGTCGAGGTTCTGGGGAAGAAAAACCAGACCCCGAACGTGCGCGCGACGGTGCAAGAGGTGTTCAAGGGCCTCGCGACGCAAAGCCAGAACCGGTTCGGGTCGTTGCGCCATGACCTTCTGTCGGTGAACGACCTGCTGTCGCCGTTCCTGGGTGCGGGCTTTTACTACAAGACCTTCATGTGGCCCCGCGCGTTCTGGGAGCGGCTTTATGAGCCGATCATCCGCCGCGCGGCGGGCCTGGGCAGCCTGTCGGGCCAGCATGACGAAGGCACCTATGAAAAGGCCTTTGCCTTTTGCGATGTTCTGGTGATCGGCTCCGGTCCGGCCGGGTTGATGGCGGCTGTGACCGCCGGGCGGGCCGGGGCGGATGTGATCCTGGCCGAGGAAAGCCATGCGCTTGGCGGGCGCTTGCTGGCCGATGGCGGAATGATCGGCGGGGTTCCGGCGGTGGATTGGGTCGCCTCGGTCGTGGCCGACCTCGCCGCGATGCCGAATGTGCGGATCATGACGCGGACCACGGTGACCGGGGCCTATGACCATGGCACCTACGGCGCGCTGGAGCGGGTGGGCCTCCATAAACCCGCGCGCCCCAACCTGCCGCGGGAATGTTTCTGGCGGATCGTCGCGCCCCATGCGGTTCTCGCGACCGGCGCGTTGGAGCGTCCGGTGGCGTTTCCCGACAACGACCGTCCGGGGATCATGATGGCTGGCTCCGTGCGGTCCTACCTCAACCGTTACGGCGTGGCCACGGGCAAGCGCGTGACGCTGTTCACCAATACCGACGCGGCGCGGGGCGTGGCGCGGGATCTGATGGCAGCGGGGGTCACGGTTGCGGCGATCATCGACCCGCGTCCCGAAGCCTCGACCGTCGAGGATTGCCCGGTGCATCTGGGGGCCGAGGTCGTGGGCAGTCGCGGGCGGCACGGGTTGCGGGCGATCACCGTCCGCAAGGGCGGCGAGACCTTCGAGGTCGAGACCGACTGTCTGGCCATGTCGGGCGGCTGGAACCCGACGCTGCACCTGACCTGCCACATGAACGGCCGCCCAAGGTGGAGCGAGGAGCTGGCGGCCTTCGTCCCTATCGACGGCGCTGTGCCGGGCCTCGTGGCGGTTGGGGCGGCGAACGGGTCGATGTCCACGCATGGCGCGTTGTCGACCGGCCATGCGGCGGCCTTGAAGATGGTCAAGGCGCTGGGCCGCAAGGTGGCGCTTGCGCTGCCTGAGGCGGAGGACGCGCCCTATACGATCAAACCGCTTTGGCAGGTTGAGGGCAAAGGGAGCCGAAACGAACGGGCATGGCTCGACTTTGCCAATGACGTGACGACGAAGGACGTGAAGCTGTCCGCGCAGGAAGGCTTCCGGTCGGTCGAGCATATGAAGCGCTACACCACGCAAGGCATGGCCCCCGACCAGGGCAAGTCGTCGAACGTCGCCGCCTTGGCGGTCCTTGCCGATGCGACCGGGCGCGGCATTCCGGAAACCGGGACCACGGTCTACCGCCCGCCCTATACTCCGGTATCGATTGCCGCGATGGGGGCGGGGGGTCGGGCCGCGGGGTTCGCGCCGCAGCGGTTCATGACCTCTGACAAGGCCAGCCGCGACCGGGGCGCGCCGATGATCGAGGCGGGGCTGTGGTACCGCCCGTCATACTTCCCGAAGCCGGGCGAGACGACCTGGCGTGAGGCCTGCGACCGCGAGGTCACGATGGTTCGTCATGCGGTCGGGGTGGCTGATGTGTCCACCCTGGGCAAGATCGATATTCAGGGGCCGGATGCGGGCCGGTTCCTGGACTTCGTCTATACCAACACCTTCTCCACCCTGCCGGTGGGGCGGGTGCGCTACGGGTTGATGCTGCGCGAGGATGGGCTGGTGCTGGACGACGGTACCAGCGCCCGGCTGGGCGACAACCATTACCTCATGACCACCACCACAGCGGCGGCAGGGCTGGTGATGCGGCACCTTGATTTCGTACATCAGGCGTTCTGCGCCGATTGGCAGGTGCGCTTCATCTCGGTGACCGAAAGCTGGGCGCAGTTTGCCGTGGCCGGGCCGAAGGCGCGGGCGCTGGTGAACTCATTCGTCGAGGCGCCGGTTGATCTGCCGTTCATGGGCGTGGCCCCGGTGCGGGTCGGCGGGGTTGCGGGTCGGCTTTTCCGCATCAGCTTTTCCGGGGAAGAGGGTTATGAGATTGCCGTCCCCACCCGCTATGGCGAGGCTTTGTTCCGCGATCTTCTGGCCAGGGCCGAAACCTTGGGCGGCGGGCCCTACGGGATGGAGGCGCTGAACGTCCTTCGGATCGAAAAGGGCTTCATCACCCATGCCGAGATTCATGGGCGCGTCTCGGCGCATGACATCGGGATGGAAAAGATGGTCTCGGCCAAGAAGGACTGCATCGGCAAGGCGGCCGCCCAACGCCCGGGCCTTTGGGGACCGGAGCGGGAGCAACTCGTCGGTCTGAAGGCGGATGCCCAGATCAGCGCCGGGGCGCATCTTTTCGTGCCGGGAACAGAGGTGCACCGCGAGACGGATCAGGGCTATGTGACCTCGGTCGGCTATTCGCCCACGGTCGGGGCCTGGCTCGGCCTTGGGTTCCTGAAAGACGGGCGCGCGCGGCTGGGTGAAAAGATCCGGCTTGTCGACCATCTGCGCGGGCTCGATGTGCTGTGCGAGGTGTGCAACCCGGTCTTCCACGACCCGGAGGGGGAGAAGCTGCGTGCCTGACCTTATCGCGAAATCAGCCCTTGAGGGGAAAAGCCTGACGCTTGGCGGTGTCACCCTGGCCGAGGTATCGGTCGGTCCGATCACCTCGATTGCCGTGCTGCCCGGTGGGGCGAAGGCGGTTGCCAAGGGGTTGAAGCCGCTGGGGCTGACCTTCCCCTTCAACATCCGCCCCTTGATGGCCGGCTGGAATGCGCTGTTCCTGCGGCCCGGCCAGATGCAGGCCGATCCTGCAGCGAGCGCCCAATGGAATCGCGGCGCCTATCTGGTGGAAGGCCTCGGCCATTGCGGCGCCTGCCACACGCCGCGCAATGCGCTGGGCGCGGAACGCGGCGGGGCAGCCAAATTCGCCGGCGCGATGGTGGACGGCTGGGAAGCGCCCGCCCTCACCGCCCTGTCCGCCGCGCCGATACCCTGGAGCGAGGACGAACTCTATTCCTATCTGCGCACCGGCTTTTCCCGCTTCCACGGCACGGCGGCGGGGCCGATGGGGCCGGTGGTCCAGGAACTGGCGGTCCTCCCCGATGCCGATGTGCGCGCCATGGCGGTCTATCTCGCCTCCCTGACACCCCCGCCGGCGGCTGATGCCGCCGCCAAGGCCGCCGATCTGGCAGCGCAGCTTGAGGCCAAGGCGGCACAGGCCTTGATGCCGCTGGACAGCATGGGGAGCCGCCTGTTCCAGGGGGCCTGTGCCGCCTGCCATTCCAGCGACGGGCCGACCTTGCTCGGCGCGCGCCCCGCGCTCGCGCTCAACACCAATGTCCATGCCGCGCGGCCCGACAATCTGATCCGCGTGATCCTCGACGGCATCCCCTCCCCCGCTGCGCGCGATCTCGGCGACATGCCGGGCTTCCGCGACAGCTTCGATGACCGGCAGGTGGCGGCGCTGGTGCGGACCATCCGCAGCAAATTCGCCCCGGAGGCCAGTGACTGGGCCGATCTGGAAGCGACCGTTGCCCGCATCCGGGCGACGCCCGGCAGCCACTGAGCGCGGGCTGGCCGGGCGGCGCCGGGCAATCGCCCAAAATCCCCGCATGCGTGCATAAAAACTCCGCAGCCGCAGGGCGGAACGGCGATTGACAGCGCGGCGCCGGCTTTTTATTTTTCATTTGTACACAAACAAAATGCCCGTCGAACCGAAGGCGCGCCCATGGCTTATGTCGTCACCGAGGGATGCATCCGCTGCACCTATATGGATTGCGTCTCGGTCTGCCCCGTGGACTGCTTCTATGCCGGCGAGAACATGCTGGTGATCCATCCGGACGAGTGCATCGACTGCGGGGTCTGCGAGCCGGAATGCCCGGCGCAGGCGATCTTCCCCGACAGCGATCCGCGTGCCGCCGACTGGACCGAGCTGAACGCCGAGTATGCCGCCCACTGGCCCAACATCACGGAAAAGGGCGACGCGCCGGCGGACGCCGACCTCTGGAAGGCGCGCACCGACAAGCGCGCCCTGCTCTCCCCCGCCCCCGCCAATCTGTAGCCCGTCCCTGCCTCTTCGCATCCCGAGCGCCGAAAGCCCTGTCATGAGCAATTTCTTCGAGGAGCATGTGCTCTCGGTCCACCACTGGACCGACACCCTGTTCAGCTTCACCACCACCCGCGATACCGGCTTCCGGTTCCGCACCGGCGAATTCACCATGATCGGCCTGAAGGTGAATGAACGCCCGCTGCTGCGCGCCTATTCGGTGGTGAGCCCCAACTGGCACGAAACGCTCGAATTCTTCTCCATCAAGGTGCCGAACGGCCCGCTGACCTCGCGCCTCCAGCATATCCAGGTGGGCGACCCGATCATCGTCGGCCGCAAGGCGACGGGCACGCTGGTGCTGGACAATCTTCTGCCCGGCCGCACCCTTTATCTGCTCGGCACCGGCACCGGCCTTGCGCCCTTCCTCTCGGTGGTGCGCGACCCCGAGACCTATGAGCGGTTCGAAAAGGTGGTGCTGGTGCACGGCTGCCGGCAGGTGGCGGAACTGGCCTATACGGACCTGCTCAC
>NCDS01000008.1 GCA_002280315.1 Rhodobacterales bacterium 32-66-7
CGCCGTGACAGGTCTGCGAATATATCAGGACGCGAATTGCCGTCATCCACGACAATCAGTTCGAACTCCTCCATGTCCTGCAAAAGAACACTGTCGATTGCCGCGTCCAGAAAGCGGAAATCACGGAAAACCGTCATCACCACCGAAGCGCGCGGCGCAGGACGCCTCTCTGCCTTCATATCTACCGACTCCATTCTGTTGGCTGAGTGTGTTTCCTGACTGCCCGCCGAATGCAAGGTTGATGGTTCAGAAAGATCGGTGACGCCGTGCGGGCAAAGCTTCGGTTGATGTTGCGAGCGGAAGGGGTAACGCCCGAAACGGCCGTTCCGACGGCGAGGATCGAAGAAAAGCCGCCGGAAGGTGCGTCACACGACGGCTTGACTCCGGTGCGAAAACGGGGCGAGGCATGTGAAACGGCCGCCTGATGGCCAGACCCTGGGCGGGCAGGAACACGTCTGGACAGAAAGACACCCCCTTGATAGGAAGGTCTCCCGACACCCGAGGAGAAGGTCCCTGATTTTCAATTCACGGACTCTCGGACCCCATCCTGAGGTGAGTTGCGTACCACATGAACTTGATGTCCGAAGTCCGGCGACTTGTGGAAGACAAGCGTCAAAGATTGCTTTCCGAGTGGCGGCAGATCATTGCGACCTATCATGATATGCGCAATCAAGTGCAGCCGCGTCGGCACAAGAAATCGCCCGTGGTCCGGCGCCCGGTCCGGGGTGGGACTGCGGACGTTTATGCGGCACAGGCATTTGCAACCGCACCGGGGCCATAGGTGTCGGACGGTCCCGGCGGGCAAAGGTCATTGCCTATTATCTACCGCAATTCCACCCGATTGCAGTGAATGACAATCAGTGGGGCAAGGGCTTCACCGAATGGCGACAACTTGCGCGCGGTCTTCCGCGTTTTGCTGGCCATATTCAGCCCCGAATTCCGCGCGACCTTGGCTTTTATGACCTTTCCGAAGGCGATGCATTCCGGCGGCAGATCGATATGGCCAAGGCGGCCGGGCTTGAGGGCTTTTGCTTTTACCATTACGCCTTTGCCGGAAAGCGTGTCCTGGAGACGCCGATGGAACGGTTTCTGGCCGATCCGACGCTTGATTTCCAGTTCTGCCTGATGTGGGCAAATGAAAACTGGACGCGGACCTGGGATGGCGCCGAGAACGAAGTCATCCTCCGCCAGACTTATGACCGTTCGATCGATGACGCGATGATCGAAGACCTTGCGCGCCACATGAAGGATCCGCGGTACATGCGGATCGACGGGCGGCCGATCTTCTTCATTTACCGACCCGGGCATATCCCGGATGCCAAGGTTCGGATTACGGAATGGCGTAAGCTCTTTTCTGAGAACCACGGGCTCCAACCGCTATTCTTCATGGCGCAAGGTTTTCATGACACAGACCCGAGAGTTTTCGGCATGGATGGGGCAATTGAGTTTCCCCCGCACAAGCTCGCTCAGAATTTACCCCAGAATATTCCGGATCTCGTTGTGCTGGATCCGAATTTCGCCGGCGAAAAGACCAACTCATATCCGCTTATCCGGACAGTCGTGCCAGGCTGGGATAACGAAGCACGCAGACCAGGCCGGGGGACGATTCTTTACGGCTCGACTCCGGCGAAATTCGGAGCCTGGGCGGGCGATATGATCAGATATGCCGCGGAAAATCCGGTGCATGGCGAGACGATCATTTGCGTCAACGCCTGGAACGAATGGGCCGAGAGTGCCGTCCTGGAACCCGATGTTCATTTCGGGGCGGCATATCTTAACGAACTGTCCCGGACAATTCACGGGATCCCGTCAAACGCGGCGACAGACAAGACCAGAATTCTGCTCGTTGGTCATGATGCCTTTCCACATGGTGCCCAGTATATCCTCCTTAACCTCGCAAGGACGCTCAGATCCTGTTTCGGGGCGGATATCCGTTTTCTGCTTGGCGCTGGCGGGTCCCTTATCGACAGCTATCGTGCCATTGGACCGGTTCAGGTTGCCTCTACCACGGCGGCGGGTGTGGAGCGGTTCTGCAAGGGATTGGCGTCCGACGGATGGACATTGGCGATCACCAATACCACACCGGCGGGGAAATTCATCCCGGATCTGAAGAACGCCGGCTTCCGCGTTGTTTCGCTGGTCCATGAACTTCCCAATCTTCTGGGGAACTACCGCCTGCAGGAAGAGGCAAAGGTGATTGCGACCCGCGCTGATCTGGTGATCTTTCCGGCAGATATCGTGCGGAAAGGTTTCCGCAATTATGCTGGCCGGATTACCCAGCCGACAGAGATTTCGCCGCAGGGCCTTTATCGTCGTGACTGTCTGGACGCGACACCGGGGGACCACGGGCTTCGCGCCGAACTGGGCCTGTCGCCTCAGACGCGGATCATTGTCGGCGTGGGGTATGCCGACCTGCGCAAGGGCATCGACCGCTTCGTCTCGACCGGCCTGTCGCTTGCGGCGGCCCATGACGATATCGCCTTCCTTTGGATCGGTGCCCCCGCCCCTGAGGCGAGCAGCTGGTTCCTGCCCGAGATTGCGGCGGCGGGCCTCGCAGACCGGGTGCGCATCCTTGGCCACCGTGAGGATGTCGCCCGGTTCCTGGCGGCCGCCGACGCCTACTATCTTTCTTCGCGTGAGGATCCCTTCCCCTCGGTCGTGCTTGAGGCGCTTGGCGTCGGCCTGCCCGTCGTCGGCCACAAGGGCTGTGGCGGCTGTGACGATCTGATCGAAAAGCACGGCACCCTGGTTGCGCGACACGACCCGATTGCCGCTGCCGCTGCCCTTCTCAAGGCCGTGCGGAAGCCGAACCCGCGCGCCGCCCGCGCCCGGCGCGATGAGGTCGTGCAGAATTACGATTTCACCGACTACGCCTTTTCGCTTGTCCAGCGCTTGAAACCCGGCACGGCTTCGGTCTCGGCGATTGTGCCCAACTACAACTACGCCGCCTATATCGGTGGACGCCTGCGCAGCGTCTTCGACCAGACCCATCCCCTGCGTGAGGTGATCGTGCTGGACGACGCGTCGCCCGACACCAGCCTGGAAGAGATCGCCCGCACCACCAAGGCCGCCGACCGCACCATCGACCTTGTGGTCAATCCCACCAACTCCGGTTCGCCATTTGCGCAATGGCGGAAAGGCGTTGAACGGGCTAAGGGCGACTATGTCTGGATCGCCGAGGCTGATGACCTTGCCGACCCCAGCTTCGTTGCCCGGCTGGTTGACCGGATGCAATTGGCCGGCAGCGTCCTCGGCTTCACCGACAGCCGACAGATGGATGAAACCGGTACGCCCCTTGGTGCCAGCTACCGTCCCTACATGAACGAGATCGAGCCGGGGCTCTTCGACCGCCCCTTCGACATGGATGGGCGTGAATTCCTGTCGCGCTTCCTTGCGGTGAAGAACGTCATCCTGAACGTCTCGGGCGTGATCGCGCATCGCCAGACTTTGCTTGATGCCTTCGCTTCGGTGGGCGATGAGCTTTACGGTTTCAAGGTCGCCGGGGATTGGCGGCTTTATGCCGAAATCTGCGTGCGCGAGGGCTCAACCGTGTCCTGGCTGCCCGAGCCCTTGAATAGCCACCGCCGCCATAAATTGAGTGTCACCCAAGCCCTAGATGTGGACAGGCACCTGGCCGAGATTGAACGGATGCAGGAATGGGTGGGGGAACGGATTGCCCTTGGTCCGAACGTGAAATCCCTGCAGATGGATCACCTGAAGGCTTCGCACAGGTATTTGACGGCAGGGCAATGAGATGTCCAAGCGCTTTCAGATGACTGCCCGAATCTGCCCGGTTGGTTCGCGGTCGAATTGAAGTGCGGACAGCGGCCGCGATAAACCTGCATGAACCCATCCGCACCGGAGGCACCTGCAATGAACCCGATCGAGAAGGCATTGACCGCGCGAGGCGTGAAGCTTCCCCCCTCCCCCGTTTCCTTCAACGCCTTGCTGCGTGACGCTGGTGTTGCCAAAAGCTACGTTATTGCAATGACCGGCAGATGCGGGTCAACATGGCTTGCAACCAGCCTGAGCCAAATTCCGACCGCTGGAGAACCAATGGAGTATTTCTCGGAAGAGGGCCTGAAGCACTATGGCACGGTACCAGCGACAGGCGACTTCAAGGAGTTCATCGTCTCGATCATCAAGGCTTACAAGACGGGCAGCACGTTCGGGTTCAAGATTGACGGTTTGCGACTGTCATGGATTGAAAGACTGCTGGATTTCAATACGGGCTCGTCTGATCACTTTCCTTCATGGGTGGATATGCGGCGACGGAATATCGTCAAGCAGGCAATGTCGTTTGCACGCGCCAAGAAGTCCGGCCTTTGGCATCTTACCGAGGGAGTTCGGCCAGGCATTCCCAGCGAGGACGTCGAAGTGACTGATGAGTCAATCTGGCGCGAAATCGAAGCCATAATGCGATCCGAGATCGTGCTGGATCTTCAACACTCGGGATCGGGGCAGAATCCGTTGCGTTTGGTCTACGAAGATCTGCTTGACTCAAGAGATCAGGTTATTTTCAGGGTCCTTCATCATGTGCTTGGACGGATTGTCCCCTTTGAGAAGATCGAGGACAGAACGCGAAAGCTGCAATCGAAAGGCATGGATCCACGGGAAATCAGGTTCTGTGCAGAAAACATTGAAAGACTTGCAAGTGTCTACAGGCAGCGGACCTCGACTGCGATTGTTCGCTCCTGACGGAATTGATCAGCCGATGTCCTTGGGTTCATCCTTAAACATGGTCTGACCCGTCCGGCACTTTGTTGCTCTACAAGCGACTCATGCCCAGCATGTGTTCGTCCGATCCTTGACTTTCGCCAACCCGTCCCGCTGATTTGTGGCATGCAACTCACCCTCATCCACGGTGTCCACCGGTCCGGCACCTCTTTGCTGACCCAAGGGCTGCGGGCGCTTGGGGCAGAGGCTGGAGAGTTTGCCGACACCTATGACCGCGACAACCCCCAGGGCTATGCAGAGCTTCCTGCCGTCCGGCATTTCAACGACCGGCTTTTCGCCCATCTTGGCGCGTCCTGGGATAACTGGGGTTTTCGGGCTGGACTCGTGGACTGGGACGCGACCGACCTTGCGCCCTGGCGCAAGGAGGCTGCAGCGCTTCTGCAGGCGGCGTTTGTCGGGCCCGGGCCCTTCGTTCTGAAAGACCCGCGCTGCGCCACGCTTACCCCGTTCTGGGACCGGGTGGTGCCGGAGGCGGGCTTTGCGTTGCGCCGGATCCTGATCCTGCGCGATCCTGCCGAGGTGGCGGAAAGCCAGCGCCAGCGCGTGCTTCGCCGCCCCTCCGAGTTTCCGGTCATCGCCGAGGCCGAGCCGATGGCCGCCCTTTGGGCGGTGACGATGCACGAATTTCTGCAGGCGGTGTCGGATGACCAGACCTTGGTTGTCGGCCACGCAAGGCTTCTGGCGGCCCCGGGCGAAACCCTTGCAATCGCCGCCACCTTTGCCGGGCTGGTGCCGGACCCGGCCGAGGTCGCCCGGTTCGCCGCCGCCGGGGTCAAGCCGGAGCTTTACCGTTCGCGCCCCGTCGCCTCGCATGCCGGCGGAAGAGAGGGTGTCTGGATGCAGGCCGCGCGGGCCCTTTTTGCCGACCTGACCCGGGCTGGCACCCCGCGCGCCTTGCCGATGGCAGAGGCGCGGTCCATCGCGGGCGCGCAGACGCGGCTTGCGGCGCTGATGCCCGGGCTTTCGGCGGTTCAGTCCACCATCGCCCGGATGCAGGCCGTGGAGGCCGAACGGCGCGCGCGCTACGATGGGTTGAACCTGTTGATCTGGTCGCTGGCGCCGTTTGCGGCCCATGCTTCGGCCGATGCCCTTGACAGCGCCATCGACCGCGGCTTGGCGCAAGCCGAAAGCTTCGACCTCGCGCGGGGCAACTTCGCCTTTGCCCATACCCTTGGTCGGCTGTTCCTGTTCGCCAGACGCCGCGCCGATGGCCTTGCCTGGCTGGAGCGTATCCGGCCGCAGTTCGGCCATCTGGAACCCTTTGCCCAGCTTGAGCAGCAGCTTGTCGACTTGCCGGGTGACGAAGCCTAGACGCAAGACCGCCCCCCTTTGGGCCTTTCGATTCACAGGCCGATCAAGACGAAGGTGCTACCGCGCATCCTGTCCATGCAGGGCGAACCCTGCCACGGCCTCGGCAAGGGCCGGGTCCACGCCCCGCCCGTCTCCCACGAAACCCTGCGTCATCAGGCCGTTGTGGCAATCGCGGTCATCGTCCCAGCCGGGATGGTTCAGGATCGGATAAAGGCACAGCCCCTCGACCGGGACGCCGCGCTGTCGCGCGCGGGCGACCTCAGCCGCGACATAGCGAAACCACGGCGCGCGGCGGTCATCCTCCACCCCCGTTTCGGCGATGAAGATCGGACGGCGGTAGCGCGCGTGAAGCTCGAACAGAAGGTCCGACAGCGGACGATAGAGCGGGTGATCGATGTCGATCGGATGACTGCCATGGATCCACTGGTTGGTCGGATAGTAATTGGCCCCGACGATGTCGACGAAGGTCGGATCGCCACCGATCTCGGGGTGAAGCCGACCGGACAGCAGCTCCAGCGCCTGAAACTGCGCCTGATGCCAGCCCTCGGCCTCATGACGCGGGCGACCGGTGGCGGCGCTGTGGTGGATGGCGATCAGGGGCTCGCAATGCACGAAACGCGCGCGGGGATCGACCTCACGCAGGGCATGCATCGCGGCGATGCTGGCGCGGGCAAGTTGCAGCTTCAGCTCGAACCCGCGCCCGTGGGCAAAGGGGTTGAGGTAGCCGACATCCCCCCCACCCCAGGAAAAGAACGAGATTTCGTTGACCGGGCACCAGAACGGCACCGCGTCGGTCTCGTCGCGCCAGACCCGGGCCGCCGCGCGGGCGAAGGCGGCGAAACGGTCGACGAAAGCCGGGCTCCAGATCTCAAGATCGTCGGGCCAGCCGTAATGCATCAGGTCCCAGATGACTTCTGTACCGGCGCGCAGGGCCGCCTTGGCCATCGGCAGGAAGCTTGCGAAATCATGCCGACCGGGTGTCTGGTCGATCAGATGCCAGCGCAGCCCGTCGCGGACCGTGCGCATCCCGAAGCCCTGAAGCTGGCGGTAGTCGCTTTCGGCGTGGATGTCATGGCGGGTGGCCGCGATCACATCCACCCGTCGCCCGCTGCGCAACCGCTGGGTCGAACATTCGAAACCGCCCTGCAGGAAGCTTTGAAACAGCCCCGGCGGCGGCGCGGATGTCTGGGCCAGAACGGCGTCGAACAGCGCCTCCCACTGGCGGGCGATGGCGTCCTGTTCAGGCGGAACCGGCGGCTGGCCCAGGTTGCCGCGCACCGTCTGCAGCCAGCGCGGCGGTACGAACCCGGGAGGCGGCGGGATCAGCATCGCAGCCTCGGGGCGGTCCGGCATCCGGTCGGCGGCGGCGGCGCGTGCAGCCTCGGTCGCGGCGACGTAGCGGGTGGTCAGGTGCTTCGGCCCGGCCATCGCCTCGACCACCGAGCGGCCATATTCGATCAGCGGCGGGTGGTGCCGGAGCCGCTCCATCGCCGGGTAGATATCGGCCACGTCCTGGCAGGAGACCACGATCTCATACCCGGCGATCTTGCGTTCCAGATAGCGGACGGTGTCGTCAAAGCCCATCTCATAGGCAGCGCGGTCGACGGTGATCCCCAGCGCTGCCAGCCGTTCATGCGTCGGGTCAAGGGTGGCGTCCTGCAGCCGGCAGGGGAGCGCGTCGATCCGGAACCGCGCGGGGTCAAGCGTCTGGGACAAAAGGCGGAGCAAACCCTCCTCGGGCCCACCGGCAAGCCAGGCGAAGACGAACAGCACCCTGACCGGGCGGTCGCTGGGATGGGGCGGCGGATGGCTCACGCGTCGCGGTCCGGCTTATTCCGCAGCGGGCACAAAGGCCGTCGGCACCCGGGTCGCGTTGATCCGGTCAAAGGTGGCAAGCGCCTGCCCGACCACCTGATCCATGTTGAGGTACTGGTAGGACCCAAGCCTGCCGACGAACCAGACATCCGACAGGCTTTCGGCCTGCTTGCGATAAAGCTTGTACAGCGCCTGATTTTCCGGTCGCGGGATCGGATAGTAGGGGTCGCCTTCAGCCGTCGGATATTCGTAGACGAGGCTGGTCTTCGGATGCACCTGCCCGGTCAGATGCTTGAATTCGGTGATCCTGGTGTAGTCCTCGGTCTGGGGAAAGTTCACCGTGCCGACGGGCTGCGCCCATTCGACATCCCGCGTCTCGTGCACGAACCGGAGGGAGCGGTAGGGCAGCGGGCCAAAGCACTGCTGGAAGTATTCGTCGATCGGGCCAGTAAAGATGATCCTTCGCGCAAGCGGGCGATCCGACGACTCATCCCAGGTGCGGCCAAGCTCGACCGTGATGTTGGGATGGTCCAGCATGCGGGCGAACATCGCGGTATAGCCATCCGCCGGCATCTGCTGGAACGTGTCGGTGAAATAGCGGTCGTCGCGGTTGGTGCGGGTCGGGATGCGGGCGGTGACGATCCGCGACAGCTCGGACGGGTCAAGACCCCATTGCTTGCGGGTGTAGCCCTGGAAGAACTTCTCGTAAAGATCGCGCCCCACGGTCGAGACGACGACATCTTCCGAGGTCTGGATATCCTCGACCTTTTCGCGGCGGGCGGCGAGGAACGCCTCCATCCCCTCGGGGTCGAGGTCAAGGTTGTAAAGCCGGTTCACCGTGTCAAGGTTGATCGGGATCGGCAAGAGCTTGCCGTCGACCTGCGCGAGCACCCGGTGTTCGTAAGGCCGCCAGGCGGTGAACTGCGACAGATAGTCGACGATTGCGGCGGCGTTGGTGTGAAAGATGTGCGGCCCGTAGCGGTGGACCAGGATCCCCGCCGCATCGGTGTAGTCATAGGCATTGCCGCCGATATGGTCGCGCTTGTCGATGACAAGCACGGTTTCATCCCGCTGCGAGGCGAGGCGTTCGGCCAGCACAGAACCGGCAAACCCGGCCCCGACGATCATCCAGTCATGCATGATCAGACCTTCCCGGCGACGCGCAGGCGTTGGGCGATCAGGCCGTGCATCGCGGTCCAGGTGCCGGACCACGACATGCGGGCAAGGCAGCGATCGACGGCTGGCCGCCACTCCGGATCGGGGGCCGCGAGGCTTTGCCGCAGCGTCGCCGCGATGGTGGTTTCGTCGGCGATCCCGACCAGACCGGGCTTGCCGTAGGTCTCAACCACATCGGCGACGGCGGTGCTGGTGACGCGAAGGCCAGCGGCAAGGAACTCGGGCGTCTTGGTCGGGCTGATGAAGCGGGTGGCGTCGTTCAGGGCAAAGGGCATCCAGGCCGCCTGCCAGTTGGCAAGATAGGCCGGAAGCTCGTCATACTGCTTGCGCCCAAGCCAGTGGAGGTTCGCGGCCTTCGGCAAGGACGCGGGGTCGATCTTGGCCACCGGGCCGATCAGGATGAACTGGATATCGGGCAGGGCCGCAGCGGCGGTCGCGATCAGGCCGATGTCGATACGTTCATCGATCACCCCGGCAAAGCCGATGCGCGGCGAGGCTATCCCCGCCTGATCCACCGGATCGGGAAGGGACGTGCGCGCGCAGGCGAAATGCGCGACATCGACGCTGCTTGGGAAGCAATGCACATCCGGGTGGCGCTGGCGCTTGGCCTGAAACAGGCTTCTGCCGCCGGTGAACACCAGGTCCGACTGCGCCAGAAGCTCGCCCTCCAGCGCCACAAGCTCGGCCGGGGCAAAGCGGAAGGCCGACAGCTCGTCCATGCAATCATAGACGCAAAGGTCATGCGGCAGATCGCGGGCGAACCGCAGCGCCATCGGGGTGTAGTACCAATGCACAACCGGTCCGGCGCCAAGCGCGCGCTGCAGCGCCTGGACCAGCTTGCGCTGTTCGCGCACCGGGTCGGCCGCACCGTCGAACACCGGGGTCAGCACCGTGACGCCGGTCGCGGCCGTCCGCATCCGGTAATGCGCGTCGCCCGGGCCATGCTCAGGCTCTTCGATGAAGAAGACGCGGTAATTGGCGGCCGCCTCGTTCAACAGATGCTGCGGCCGCTGGTGGACGAAATCCCAGCGCAGGTGGGAAAAGCACAGAAGCGCGGGCCGCACCGCCCCCCCCTTGCCCGGAACCGGACCCACCGCGCCTTCCAACGCGCCTTCGCCCAGGACGGGACGGGTCTGCGCAAGCGGGAAAGGTGAGTTCATGGCGGCCTCCGGGATGGGCTGGTGGGGTGGGTTCCTTGTCTGAACCCGCCGCATCCCCGGTTCGTTCCGTCACCCGTCCCGCACCCCGACCCCGCGCGCCCCCAAACCGGAACGGGGTGGCCCGAACCCGGTTGTAAGGTCAGGCGAACCCCCAGGCGGGCCCGTCATCAACCCCAACACCGGAGACCGATCATGGCCGAAGCTAATCTTCAGACCCTGTTTCACGATACCCTGCGCGACATCTACTATGCCGAGCGCAAGATCACCAAAGCCCTGCCCAAGATGATGCGCGCCGCGCAGTCCCAGGACCTGAAGGCCGCGTTCGAAAAGCACCTCTCCGAGACCGAAACCCAGATGGAGCGGCTGGAGCAGGTGTTCGAACTGATCGGCCAGAAGCCCAGGGGCAAGACCTGCGCCGCGATGGACGGCATCATCGAAGAGGCCGAAGAGATCATCGCGACCTACAAGGGTGCCGCAGCGCTTGACGCCGGGATGATCGCCGCAGCCCAGGCGGTGGAGCATTACGAGATCTCGCGCTACGGCACGCTGATCAGCTGGGCCAACATCCTCAACATGACCGACGCCGCGGCCCTGCTGGAAGAGACCCTGGCCGAAGAAACCGCGACGGATGAGGCGCTGACCGACCTGGCCGAAAGCTCGGTCAACAGTGCAGCGGTCGCCAACGCAGCCTGAGGGGCATTGCACAGAACGGAAAAAAGGGCTGCCAGTGGCAGCCCTTTTGCATATCTGCCGAAAACCAGGCGCCGGGCTGCCAAAGGCAGCCCGGCCCCCTCAGGCCCCTGCAATTGCCGTCGGACCGGTCAGGACCGTGCCCTTGGCCCGACCCGCCACCGCGCTTGCAACCTTGGCATCGCTGCCATCCTTGACCATGGCCTGCCGGGCAAGCGCTGCCTCCATGAGCCCGTCGTGGTTGCCGCAATCATAGCGCGTCCCACTGAAGCGGAAGGCGGTCAGGGCCAGATCCTCGGCATCCCGGGCAATCGCGTCGGTCAATTGGATCTCATTCCCCGCCCCGCGCGGCAGGTCGCGCAGCGTCGCGAAGATGCGCGGATCAAGGATGTAGCGCCCGACCGCCGCCAGCCGGGACGGAGCATGCCCGGCTTTCGGCTTCTCGACCATGCCCGACACCGGCACCGAACGTCCGATGCTTCGGCCCGAGATGTTGAAGATGCCGTAGCTTGCGGTCTCGGCCGGGGAAACCTCCATCGCGGCGATCATGTGGCCGTGGGCATAGGTCTGGGCCATCTCGCTCAGGCAGGGCTGGCCCAGGATGAGATCGTCGGGCAGAAGCACGGCGAAGGGGCCTGGCAGCACCAGGTCGCGGGCCGAGTATACCGCATGGCCAAGGCCCAGCGGCTCCTCCTGCACGGCAAACACCGTCTTGATCCGGTCCGGTACCGCGATTTCGGCCAGTGCCGCCGCAAGCCCCGCCTTGCCGCTGGCCCGGAGCGCGCGGATATAGGCCGGGTCGGGTTCCAGGTAGTGCCGGATAGCGGCCTTGTCGGGATGGATCACGACGACGATCCGCTCCACCCCCAGGTCAACCGCCTCGTCGATGGCGAACTGCAGCGCCGGGCGGTCGTAGATGTTCAAAAGCTCTTTCGGCGTGGACTTGGTCGCGGGCAGAAGGCGCGTGCCTTTGCCTGCGGCCGGTATGACGACCGACTTTATCCGTGATGCCATGCTGTCGATCCCCTTTGTTATGAGCAGTTTACGCCGGTTCAACGTCAGAGCCCTTCGGTCGTTCCGCACCGCTTTCCGGTTAGGCGGAGGGTTGCTTGGGGCGGGAAACGGTGCCCCGGCCAGCACCCGATACGGAACGGACATCGCGCCGAAAAGGTTTTCCCCCTGTCGAAGAGCAAACGGACCGGCGGTCGGTCCGTGCCTCGTCCTACGGAGGGATTTCCCGATGAAGACACTGCTTTCAACCACTGCGCTGGTGCTTGGCCTTGGCCTGCCGACGCTGGTCCTGGCGCAAACGGCTACCGAAAATGCAACGACCGAAACCACCGGAACCGACATGACGGGCTTTCTGTCCGCTCGTGGCCAGTCCGACATCTATGCGTCCGAACTGATGGGACATTACGTCTATGCCCGCCGCAGCCCCTTTGCCGGGGATGATCAGGCAACGACCGGCCAGGCAACGACCGGCACCGATGGCAATGTCTCCGAGACGGGCACGGGCGAAGTTGCGGACTCAGTCACCGGCGATGACGGCACCGCGACCACGGGTGTGGCCGGCGCGGACGGCACCACGACCGAGGCCATGCAGGGCTCGGGCCAGATGACGGTGATGAACAGCTCCGATCTCGACAACATGGACAACATCGGCCAGATCAACGAGATCATCCTGTCGCCGGACGGCGAGGTGCGGGCTTTGGTGATCGGCGTCGGCGGTTTCCTTGGCATGGGCGAACAGGATGTCGCCGTGACCATGGACCAGGTCACCATCGCGACGGATGCCGAAGACCCGACCGAGACCTATGTTGTCGTCAACACCGGTGCCGACGTGCTGCAAACCTCGCCCGCGTTCGACCGCAGCGCGACGTTTGGCGGCGGCACGGGTGCGATGGACGGCATGACCGGGACCGACACGGCGCTGACCACCGGCCAGGACGCCACCGGCACGGTGGGGGCGACCGACCAGACCGGCACCGGCGCTGCAACCTCGGACCGGACCCGGTTCACCGCACCCTCGATCGAGCGTGAAGGCTATGAGCAGCTGGTTGTGGGCGATGTCTCGACCGAAATGCTGGTCGGCAAGAATGTCTACGGTCTGAACGACGAATCCGTCGGCACGATCGATGACCTTCTGGTGGATGATCAGGGGGCCATCACCAACGTGATCATCGACTTCGGCGGCTTCCTTGGCCTTGGCACCAGCCAGGTCAGCGTCGGTTATGACGAACTGGCCGTGCTGGCCGACAGCAACCGGTCGGACGTGCGCGTCTACATCGACGCCACGAAAGAGCAGGTTCAGGCGCAGCCGCTTTACGAACCGGCGAACTGATCCGGCCTTTCCGGCCAAGCACCGGGGCCGCGCAGGACATTGCGCGGCCCTTTTCGTTCGGTCACTCGGCCAGAAAGAAGCGGACCATCAAGGCCGTCGCATCCGGCCCCTTCGGATCGGTAAACGACCCCGCCGGACTGCCGCCCGACCAGGCATGCCCGCCGCCCTTCACCAGCCAAAGCTGAAGTTGCACCGTGCCGTCGGGGGCGAGATAATCGCTGCGGACATAGCTTCGGCCGCGCACCGACCGCTTGGTCACCCGCGCGGGCGGGGGGGCCTCGCCCAGCGCCAGCGTCACGATACGGTCGGCGTTCGACACATGGACCGTCTCATCCGCGTCGCCTTGAAACACGATCCGCCGCACCGGATGCTCCGGCGTCCCGGCGGCACGGGGGGGCTCCCCTGCCCCGCCATCGCCGCGCATCGCCGCCAAAGCCGACCACATGTCGCTAGCAGCACCCCGCGCAAGGCCGGAATGCACCCCGGCTGCGGCAAAGACATCCGGATAGACATCGGCCAGGATCGCCGCCATCGCCCCACCGGCGGACAACCCGGCCACGAAGACCCGGTGCCGCTTCAGGCCGAAGTCCTTCGTCAACTTGCGCATCAGCGAGGCAAGCTCGGCAGGCTCCCCCCCGCCGCGCGCCTGATCGCCGGGCGCAAACCAGTTCCAGCACTGCGCGGCGTTATGCGCCGAGGTCTGCACCGGATAGACGACCGCAAGCCCGTGCTTTTCCGCCTCGGCGTTCATGCGGGTGCCGCGGGCAAAATCCTCGGCGGTCTGGTTGCAGCCGTGCAGCATCAGGATCAGCCCCTTCGGCCGCACCGGTTGGCTTGCGGGAAGGTAAAGCCGATAGGCGCGCTGCCCGGCGGCAGTCCGGTGGCTGCGGGTCAGAAACCGGGCTCCGTCCGGAAGGCGCGGGTCGCGCGCGGGCTTCGGGGCCTCGGCCAGCCCGTCAAGCAGCCGCATCTGCGCGCGACGCAGCCCTTTCATCATCCTGCCAAAGCTGCGCAGCCCCGGAGGCTGCATCAAACGGCCTGCCCGCTCTATCGCGGCCACCATCTTGCGGGTCATGAAGGTCATCCTTTTTGGGGGCTCTGACGGTCTTGGCCAGTGGGTGCCAGCCGACCGCTGTCCTGGCCGGCCCGTGTCACAGTCTACACGTCACAGGCTCAACATCACAGGCTCAACGCGAAGCCAGGGCCGAACGTTGCGCCCGGCCTGCGGCTAGGTCGGGTCACGCTTGCGGTCGGTTTGCCGTCGGGGCGGGGGAGGGTCAACCGTTGTCATAATCCGCCGCATAGGCCAGCCGGACCAGCGCGGGCACCGACGAGGCCCCGGTCTTGCGCATCACCGAGGCGCGGTGATGTTCCACCGTGCGCTGGTTGATGCCAAGGTCCGCCGCGATGATCTTGTTCGGAGCACCCTGCAGCACCCGCACCAGCACCTCATGCTCACGGTCGGTCAGACCCGCCAGCCGCCGCTTTGCATCCCGCGTTTCGCGCGTCTGGCGCCTGCCTTCGGCGGCGTCCTTGATCGCAAGCTTGATGCTTGCCACCAGCTCGTCCCGGCCCGAGGGTTTTTCCAGCATGTCGAAGGCCCCGGCGCGCAGCGCTGCAATCGCCAATGCGGCATCGGAATGGTCGGTCAACATCACCGCCGGCAGATGCGAGCCTTCGTAGCGCAGCGTCGAGACCAACCCGACCCCGTCCATCCCCGGCAGGGCCTGATCGACCAGAAGGCAAGCCGTCCCGGTCGGTCGCGCCTGCGACAGGAAATCCTCGGCCGATGGATAGGTCGCAACGACCCAGCCTTCCGCCTGGAACAGACGTCGCATCGATTCGCGCACCAAAGGGTCGTCGTCGATCACATGGACCGCGATCGACAGGGTGTTGGGGCTGTGCAAGGCGGGCAGGTTCGCGGTCCGCGCCTCAAGCAGCATGTCGGATATCTGCGCCAGAAGGGCTGCCGGCTGCACCGGTTTCACCACCTTCTGAAAACCGGCTGCGGTGATCTCGGTCAGCGTGTCCTGCGTGATGTCGCCGGTCAGGATGATGGTCGGCAGCGCGCCGAAGATCAGCGGCAGGTCGCGCGCCAGTTGCAGGCCCGTGGTGCCCGCGCGAAGGTCGTAATTGGCCAGAAGCAGATCGGGACGCGTCACCTCGCCACTGGCCCATTTCATCGCGTCGGGCGCGTCGAACCTGGCGATCACCGTGTGGCCGGCCTGCTCCAGCACCCGGGTCAGCAGTTGCCGCAGCGGCTCTTCATCCTCGACCAGCAGGATCGTGCCGGTCTGGGTGACCTGCGGCAGGTTCGGGGTTTCGGTCGCGGTCGGCAACGCCATGCCCGGAGCGGCAGAGACAACATCAAGCTCAAGCGTGAAGGCCGAGCCGCGGCCGGGCGTCGACTTGACGGTGATCGGATGGTCCATCAACCGCGCCAGCCGCGCCACGATCGACAGACCAAGGCCAAGGCCCTGCTCGACCGAATCGATCGCCATGTGGCCGCGCTGGTAAGGCTCGAAGATGATGGCCCGTTCGGCCGCCGTCACACCGATGCCGGTGTCGCACACCACCACCGTCAGCTTGTTGCCGCGTCGCCGACAGCCCATAAGGATGCTCCCCTCGGGCGTGTAGCGCAGCGCGTTCGACATCAGGTTGCGCAGGACCTGCTCCAGAAGCTGCGGATCGGACTGGACCGAGGCGCTGCTGGCCACGACCCGCAGATGGATGTTCCTTGCCGCGCATTGCGGTTCGAACTCGGCGGCAAGCCGCTTCATCAGCGGGCCGATCATGACCGGCTGGAGGTCGGGATGCACGACCCCGGAATCGATGCGGTTGGCGGCAAGGATCGAATCCAGCATTGCGGCCATCGACACCTGCGTCTGGTCCATCAGGTTGATCAGGCGGTCCGCCTCGGCGGGGTCATCCGTCCGGGCCAGCAACTGCTGCAACAGCGCCAGCGATTGCAGCGGCTGACGCAGATCATGGCTGGCCGCAGCCAGGAACTGCGACTTGGCGGCGCTGGAGTTTTCCGCCTCGACCATCGCGGTTTCCAGCGCCGCCGTGGCGCGCTTGCGTTCGGTGATGTCGGCATAGGTCACGACGACGCCCGCCACCTGACCCAAGTCGTCGCGGTAGGGCTGGATGCGCCGCAGGAACCACTGGCCGTCGGTGCGCGAAATCTCACGCTCGACCGGGGCGAGGCTGGCAAGCACCTGACGGGCATCGGGTGCAAGATCATCGTCCCGCACGCTGGTCGCCAGATCGACCAGCGGACGCCCGACATCGCTGGGGATCACCCGGAAGATCGCCCGCGCCGCCGAGGTGAACACCCGGATGGCAAGGTTGCGGTCCAGATACAGGACGCCGATATTGATGCTGGCAAGAACGCTGCGCAGCTCGCTTTCAGCCTGGCGCGCCTGGGCCAACTGGTCCTGCAAAAGCGTGGTCTCGGCGGTAAGCGCGTCGTTCTGCGCCATCAGGACCGCATTGGCGGCAATCAGGTCGGCCTGTGCGGCATCCCCCGCCGCGTTCGGCGGGCGCGCCACGGCGACAACGATGCCGTGATCCACGACCGCCTGCTCCAGGATGCGCCGCCAGAGAAAGGCCTGCAACTCGGGCAGCATCTGGTCGACCGAGACGATCTTTGTGGCCACGCCGGTTGCAATCACCACGTCCGGCAATCCGCGATCGACCGCCTCTTCGGGCCGCTGCACGAAGACGGTGCCGCCTGCCGCCGTCAGTTCCCGCACCCCAAGGCTGCCGTCGCTGCCCGTCCCCGCCAGCACGATGCAGGCAACCGGAGCCTCGGCCCGCGCCATCGACCAAAGGAGCGTGTCAAACGGCTGCAGGACGTCCCGCCCGGCGTCGGATTCGACGAAGCGGATGAACCCTTGCGCAACCGTAGGGAGAACTCCCGGCGGGATGACGTGCACCGCGCTGGGGCGCAAAGCCATCGCCTCACGGGCTTCGACCACGGCAAGGCGGGTGTGGCGCTGAAGGTCCTTGACCACAGCCGTGCCGCCATCGGCATCGCCTAGAAGCAGGAGGAAGGCGACCGGCATGTCCGCAGGAATATCCTTGAACAGACGCACACAAGCCTCAAATCCATCCTTTGATGCTGCAACGGCGATAATCGGCAAATCACTGCGATTTCCGTTGTCCAACATGATGACCTCATGACCTTCCAAGCGCGACGATGGGGAAAAGCAGATGACAAGGCTTGATGCTCAGGCCAGACGCGCTGCGCCCACAAGAATCTGCCGCAGGATGAGTATAACATCCCTGTGATGATCCGAAAATGGGCTTCAAGGGCACTGTCGGATTCCCGCTTAAGTAGTTTCCCGCAATGCCCCTGCCGGTGATTACGTACTTTCCGGGTCTGCAATTGTCGCACCCGTTTGGGTAGAACAGAATCATGAACCGCGAGGCCCGTATCATGATCAGAACGACTGTTCGGCGGGGGTGGCAACCACGGTGCCGCCTTCGCCTGGGGGTGGGGCGGCCCTTGGCCTGACCCACCCTGACCACCGCGCCGGGAACGGCATTTCGGATCGACGGATGACCCAACCCTGCTGTCGCAGGCCGGTTTTCTGCGCGCGCCGTTTGCCGGAACCGGGATTTGTCACGACCAGGAACTGATCAACGATCTCGTCCCGAAACCATTTTCTGCAAAGGAGACCGCGATGCCGCACGTAACCCAAGCTGAAATCTTCATCGAGACCCTGACCGAAATGCTGGCCGAGGAGCGGGCCCACAAGTCCGCCCGCGCGCTGCATCTGGCCCGGACCCGCGCCGACCGATTCCTGAGCCGGATGTTCATGGACGACGTGGAAAACCGCACTCCGACCGGCCGGGCCGCAGCCCGGGTCCCCGCCGTGCTTGACTCGACGCTCTAACGGCAGACCCCGCGCGTCGTCACTTCGGACGCAGGCGCGGCCAACCGGAAAGCGCCCCGGCGCTGTCCGGACCATCGATGGCGCCCCGGCGCCGTTCGCAACCCCCTTGGACACCACCCCTCCGACGCCCCCACCGGGTGTCGGCAGCGG
>NCDS01000009.1 GCA_002280315.1 Rhodobacterales bacterium 32-66-7
GTTCGGGGCGACGGTAATCCCGGCGGCCGCCAGAATGTCCACCTTTTCCTGCGCCGACTCGCCGAAAGCGCTGATGATCGCGCCCGCGTGGCCCATCTTGCGGCCCTTCGGTGCCGAGAGGCCGGCGATATAGGCCACCACGGGTTTGGTCATGTGATCCCGGACGTAGGCGGCGGCTTCGGCCTCTTGCGGGCCACCGATCTCGCCGATCATCATCACGGCATCGGTATCGGGGTCGGCCTCGAAAAGCGCCAGGATGTCCATGAAACTGCTGCCGTTGATCGGATCGCCGCCGATGCCGACAGAAGTCGACACGCCGATGCCAAGCGCCTTCATCTGGGATGCCGCCTCATACCCGAGGGTGCCCGAGCGGCCGACGATGCCGACCCGGCCGGGCATGTAGATATGCGGCGGCATGATGCCCATGAAGCCCTGCCCGGGTGAGATCACACCGGCGCAGTTCGGGCCGACGAGGCGCATCTTCCGCTCTTCCGGGTAGCGTTTCAGGAAGCGCTTGACCTTCATCATGTCCTGGCTCGGGATGCCGTCGGTCACGCAGACGGCGGTTCTGATGCCCGCATCGGCTGCCTCCATGATCGCATCGGCGGCGAAGGGGGGCGGGACGAAGACGAGGGAGGCTTCGGCGCCCGTCGCCTCGACCGCCTCACGCACGGTGTTGAAGAGCGGGCGGTCGAGGTGGTGCTCGCCGCCACGACCGGGGGTGACGCCGCCGACGACATTGGTGCCGTGCTTGATCATGTCGGCGGCATGGAACGCGCCGATCCGGCCGGACATGCCCTGCACGATGACGCGGGTGGCTTTGGTGATGAGGATGGCCATGGCGATGCTCCTTCAGGCGGCTTTCTGGGGGCGGGCGGCGACGGCCTTGGCCGCCGCTTCGGCAAGCGTATCGGCCGAGATCAGCGGCAGGCCGGAGGTCTCGATGATCCGCCGGCCATCCTCGACATTCGTCCCCGCAAGGCGGACGACGACCGGGATGGTCAGGCCAACCTCCTGATAGGCTTTCACCACCCCTTCGGCGACCCAGTCGCAGCGGTTGATCCCGGCGAAGATGTTCACAAGGATCACGCTGACATTCGGGTCGGCCAGGACGGTGCGGAAGGCGCGGACCACCCGTTCGGGGCTGGCCCCGCCGCCGATATCAAGGAAGTTCGCCGGCTCCCCCCCGGCAAGCTTGATCATGTCCATCGAGGCCATCGCCAGCCCCGCCCCGTTGATGATGCAGCCGATATCGCCCTCAAGCCCGACATAGGCGAGGCCATGGTCACCGGCGGTCGATTCGCGCGGGTCTTCCTGGCTGCGGTCGCGCAGCTCGGCCACCTGCGGCTGGCGGAAGAGCGCGTTGGTGTCGAAGGACATCTTGGCGTCCAGCGCCACAAGGTCGCCGGTGCCGGTGATGACCAGGGGGTTGATCTCGACCATGACCGCATCGAGGTCGCGGTAGGCGCGGTAGCAGGCCTTGAGGATCGTCACCATCTGCGCGATCTGCCCGCCTTTGAGGCCAAGCTGGAAGGCAAGCTCCCGCGCCTGGAATTCGGAGAGGCCGACGGCGGGGTCTACCGTCATGCGACGAAGCGAGTCGGGGTCGGTTTCGGCCAGATCCTCGATCTCCATCCCGCCATGGGCGGAGGCGACGATCATGATGCGCTCGGATTTGCGGTCAAGGACAAAGCCGAGGTACATCTCGCGGGCGATGTCGGAGGCCGCCTCGACCCACAGGCGGTAGACGCCCTTGCCGTTGGCGTCGGTCTGCTTGGTGACCAGCTGCTTGCCGAACAGGGTGGCGGCGAAGCTTGCCACCTCATTCTCGTCCCGGCAGAGCTTCACGCCACCGGCAGCGCCCCTGCCGCCGGAGTGGATCTGGGCCTTCACCACCCAGGCATTGCCACCAAGTTCGCGGGCGCGGTAACCGGCCTGTTCGGGGCTGTAGGCCAGCCCGCCACGCGGCACCGGCACGCCGAAGCGGGCGAGGATTTCCTTGGCCTGATATTCGTGGATGTCCATTCTGTTCCTCCAGTCGGTTGGGACCTAAAAATTTTCGGCGAAAATTTTTAGGCCGCCCCGGCGATGGCGTCAGCCACGGCCAGAAGGTTGCGCGCCATCTTCTCGGACGCGGCATCGATCATCTTGCCGTCAAGGCTTGCGGCACCCTTGCCCTGCGCTTCGGCGAGTTTCAGTTCCTCGATGATGCGGCGGGCCTTGGTGACTTCGGCTTCGGTCGGGCTGAAAACCTCATTGGCGAGGGCCACTTGTGAGGGGTGGATCGCCCATTTCCCCTCACATCCCAAGGCGGCGGCACGGCGGGCGCCGTCCTTGTAGCCCTCCGGGTCGGAGAAATCGCCGAACGGGCCGTCGATCGCGCGCAGGCCGTAAGCGCGGCAGGCGATGACCATGCGGGAGATCGCGGCATGCCACTGGTCGCCCGGGTACATCGGGTTCAGGCCGCCGATATTGGTGGTGCGGGCGCGCATCGATGCGGCGTAGTCGGCGACGCCGAAATGCATCGCCTCCAACCGGCCGCCGAACTGGGCGATGGTTTCGACATTCGCCATGCCAAGCGCGGTCTCGATCAGCGCCTCAAGCCCGACACGCGTGCTGTAGCCCTTGGCCTGTTCGATCTGGTTGACCATCGCTTCGACCATGTAAAGGTCATCCCGGACGCCGACCTTGGGCACGAGGAGGGTGTGAACGCGCGACCCCGCCTGCTCCATCACATCGACCACGTCGCGGTACATGTAATGGGTATCAAGGCCGTTGATCCGCACCGAAACCGTCTTGCCCTTGGCGGCCCAGTCGATGTCGTTCAGCGCCTGGATGCAGTTCTTCCGCGCCTGTTCCTTTTCCGGCGGGGCGACGGCATCCTCGAGGTCGAGGAAGACATAATCAGCGGGACCATCGGCGGCCTTGTCGATCATGGCCGGATTGGACGACGGCACCGCGAGTTCAGACCGTTGCAGCCGCTGCTTGCGCAGCGGGTAAAGTGTGTGGCTCATCTACCTGGTTCCCTTGATTATTCTGCGGCCAGGGGGACGGCTTCCGCCGCCGCCTTGACGTACCAGGCCTGCGCTGCGGCGACACCCGAGCCAAGCTTGACATCGGCCCCCGCCTCCACCAGCGCCATCTCGGCCACGGCGAGGGCGGTCAGGCACATGCCTTCGTTCAGATCGCCCAGATGGCCGATGCGGAACACCTTGCCCGCCAGCCGCGCCAGGCCCGACCCGAAAGAGGTGTTATACCGCTCATAGCCGATGCGGATCACCTCCCGCGCGTCGATGCCTTCGGGCACCCGGATCGCGGTTACGGTGTTCGACACCAGCGAGGGATGCTCGGCGCAGATTTGCAGACCCCAGGCGGCGACTCCGCGGCGCACCCCTTCTGCCAGGCGAGCATGGCGGGCGATGACGTTGTCCAACCCCTCGGCATGGATCCGGTCCAGCGCGCGGCGCATCCCGTGCAGGATCTGCGTCGGGGGGGTGTAGGGGAAGTAGCCGGTCTCACAGGTCATCTTGAAGTCGCGGAACTCGAAATACGCGCGGCGCATGGTTGCGGTTTCCGAGACCTTCAGCGCCTTTTGCGAGACCGCCAGCACTCCAAGACCAGCCGGGCACATCAGGCCTTTCTGGCTGCCGGTGACCGCAAGATCGACGCCCCAGGCGTCCATCCGGAAATCGACCGAGGCGACAGAGGAGACGCCATCGACGAACAACAGCGCCTCGTGGAAGGCATCGTCCAGGGCTTTCCGGACAGCCGCGACATCGCTGGTCACGCCAGTCGCGGTCTCATTCTGCGTGACGAAGACCGCCTTGATCTGGCCCTTGCGGTCGGCGGCAAGGTGGCGGGCGAACTCCGATACCGGGACCCCTGCCCCCCAGGCGACATCGATCACCTCGACCTCAAGCCCCAGCCGGACCGCCATCTCTGCCCACAGCGTCGAGAACTGCCCATGCCGCGCCATCAGCACCTTGTCGCCGGGGTTGAGCGTGTTGGTGATCGCCGCCTCCCACGCGCCTGTGCCAGAGCCTGGGAACAGCATCACCTGACCAGTCTCGGTCCGGAAGACGCGCTTCAGGTCAGCCAGAATGCCAAGCGTCAGGGCCCCGAAGCTTGGGCCGCGCTGGTCCTGCATCGCGACGTTCATCGCCATGCGGACATCCTCGGGCACATTGGTCGGGCCTGGGATGAAAAGGTGGTTGGTGCCGGTGGTGAATGTGGTGCGCATGACGTCCTCTCTCGTGTCGGGGCTTCCTGCCACCGCTGGCCGGATATGCAAAAGCAAACCGCGTTCTGCTGTAACTGCGAGAATTTACAGAACGGTTTTTCTGTAATATTGTAATTATGGGAGCTGTCACGGGATGCAACGGCATGCAGAAAACCTTCATCGGCCCGCACCTGCGACGCCTGAGACAAGAGCGGAGCGAGACGCAGGGCATGATGGCCCGCGCGCTAGGCATCAGCCCGTCTTACGTGAACCTGCTGGAAAACAACGAACGCTCCGTCTCGGTCCAGGTGCTGTTCAAGCTCTTTGAGACCTATGGCGTCGACTGGCGCGAGATTGCGGATGAGGACGGCTCCGGCGCGCTGGCCGATCTGCGCGCGGCCTTGCAGGACCCGGTCTTTGGCGACACGAGGCCCGACCTCACCCAACTCCGCGCCGCCCTGGTGCATGCGCCGGATCTCGCGGCGGCGTTCCTGCGCCTTCACCGCAGCTGGCAGGCGGCGACCGATCAGCTTTTGTCGTTAAGCGAGGGCGAGGCGCGGGCGATCAACGCCACGCCCGAAGCTGCCGTTCACAACGTCTTTCGCCGCCAGCGCAACCACTTCCGCGATCTGGAGGACGCGGCCGAGGCGTTCTGGACCGTCCCCGTCGAACGCGACGAGGTCTATGTGGCCCTGAAACAGCGACTGCGCGACGGTCTTGGCATCTCCGTCCGGCTTGCACGGGTGGAGGATCTGCCGGGCACGCTGCGCCAGTATGATGAGGCGCGGCGCGAGATTTTGCTTTCGGAAGCTTTGGACCACACCAACCGGACCTTCCAGCTGGTCCATATGTGCGGCCTTCTGGAACAGCGGGAGCTGCTGGACGGGTTGGTGGCCCGCTCCGGGATCGGCGATCCGCGCGGGGTGGCGCGGCTGCGGGTGGAGCTTGCGAACTACTTCGCCGCCGCCGTGCTGATGCCCTACGCGGCGTTCCTGGCCGAGGCGCGGGCGACGAAATACGATCTTGACCATATCGCGACCCGGTTCGGCGTGAGTTTTGAACAAGCCTGCCACCGCGCGACGACCCTGCAACGCGAAGGCGCGCAGGGGGTGCCGTTCTTCTTCCTGCGGATCGACAAGGGCGGGAACGTGACGAAGCGCTTCAACGCGACGGACTTCCATCTGGCGGAATATGGCGGCGCCTGTCCCCGGCTGGATGTGCATACCAGCTTCCGGACGCCGGGAAAGATCGTCCCGCAATTCGTTGAAATGCCCGATAAATCGCAGTATTTCGTGTTCTCGCGCACGGTGGACCGGCCGACCTGGATCCGCCATGCGCAAGACAACCGCCTGGCCGTCGCGATGGGCTGCATGATCGAACATGCGGGCGAGATCGGCTATGCCGAGGCGTTCAGCGTCACAGGGGCGCGGATGGTGCCGATCGGGATCAATTGCCGGGTCTGCCCCCGGGCGAACTGCGACCAGCGCGCGCATCAGGCGGTGCTTCTGACCCAGCCGGTGGACGAAAAGCGCCGGGGGGCGACGCGGTTTGATGGGTAGCCAAATTCCTTCGAAGGAATTTGCAAAACTTTTCGAAAAGTTTTGCGCCTAGGATTTCACATGGAGGTTCTGCGGGTCGTAGAGCGGCGTCAGGTAAACCTCGGCAGGGACACGTTCCGAGGCGACTTCGAGCTCGTAACTGCCTGAAAGGATGAAGTCTTCCGTCACCCCCTCCGGATGGCGGATGTAGCCCATGCCGACCGCCTGGCCGACCGTATGGCCATAGCCGCCGGAGGAAAGCCAGCCGACGCGCTGGCCGTTCCGGATGATCGTCTCACGCCCGAGGAGGATCGTTTCAGGCGCAGCGGTGAAGGTGGCGAGGCGTTTTTTCACCCCGTTCGCCAGTTGGGCCGCGACGGCCTCACGGCCCAGAAACGGCAGCCCGGATTTCATCTTGACCGCCCAGGCGAGGCCCGCCTCGACCGGGGTGTGGTCGGGGCCGATGTCTGACCCCCAGGCGCGGTAGGCCTTTTCCAGGCGCAGCGTCTCGATGGCGCGGTAGCCGGCGTTCGCGACTTGACCGGTGGCCATGAGGGCCTCGTAGACCGTGACGGCGCAGTCGGTTGGCAGGTGAAGCTCCCACCCAAGCTCACCGACATAGGTGACGCGAAGGGCGAGGACGGGGCAGCCGGCGACGAAGATGGTCTTGGCGGTGCCGAAGGGGAAGGCCGCGTTGGAGAGGTCGCCTTCGGTCAGGGGTTGCAGAACCTCGCGCGCCATCGGGCCCATGAGGGAAAGGACAGCGGAGCCGGAGGTGACGTCGATCAGATGAGCATCGCCGCACAAGTTGCGGGAGATCCAGTCGAAATCATGGGTAGCAAAGCCGGTGCCGGTGGTGATGGTGAACTCATCCGTCGCACGGCGGACCACGGTCAGGTCGCATTCGATGCCGCCCTTGGCGTTCAGCATCTGGGTGTAGGTGAGCGTCCCCACCGCGCGGTCGACGTTTCCGGCGGCGATCCAGCTTAGCGCTTTCGCCGCGTCGGGGCCTTTCAGGGTGAACTTGGCGAAGGAGGTCTGGTCGATCAGCACACACCCCTCCCGTGCCGCCTTGTGCTCGCGCCCAACCGCACCCCACCAGCCGGGGCGCTGGTAGGAGTAGCGGTCGACCGGCTCCTCCCCCGGGCCAGCGAACCAGTTCGGGCGTTCCCAGCCGAGTTTTTCGCCGAAACAGGCACCGGCCGCCTTGAGATGCGCATAAAGCGGCGAGCGGCGGGTGGGTCTTGCGGACCGCATCTCCTCTGACGGCCAGGCGATGGTGTAGTGCTTGGCGTAGGCCTCCATCGTGCGGGTGCGCACGTAATCGGTCGATCGGTGAGCGGGGCCGAAGCGGCGGATGTCGACGGGCCAGAGGTCATAGGGTGCCGCCCCCGTCGCGACCCATTCGGCCAGCGCCATCCCTGCCCCGCCGCCCGCCGCGATGCCAAAGGCGTTGAAGCCCGCGCCGACGAAGAAGTTCCTGAGTTCCGGCGCCTCGCCCAGGATGAAGTTGCCGTCGGGGGTGAAGCTTTCCGGGCCGTTGATCAGCTGCTTGACGCCTGCGCTGGCCAAGGCGGGAACGCGGGCGATGGCGTCCGCCATGAACTGCGAATAGTGGTCGAAGTCCGAGGTCAGAAGCTCGAAATGAAACCCCTCGGGGATGCCATCTTTCGCCCATGGCTTCGGGTTCGACTCGTAACCACCCCAGACGAGGCCGCCGACCTCCTCCTTCCAATAGGTCAGCCGGTCGGGGTCGCGGAGGGTGGGGAGGGTGGTCGTGACGCCCTCGATCTTCTCGGTCACCATGTATTGGTGCTCGACCGACACCAGGGGGACGTTGACCCCGACGGTCGCGGCAAGGGTCCGGGTCCACTGGCCGGCGCAAGCGACGACCTTCTCGCATGCGACGGTGCCGAAGGGGGTTTCGACCCCCATGATCCGGCCATCTTCGACGATCACCCGGGTCACCGGCGTATCCTCGAAAATCTTCACCCCCGCCATCCGCGCGCCGCGGGCAAGCGACTGGGTGATATCGGAGGGGTTGGCCTGGCCGTCGGTCGGAAGGTAAGCCGCCCCCACCAGATCGTCGATGGTCATCAGGGGCCACAGATCCTGCGCCTCCTTGGGCGTCAGGAGGTGCATCTCAAGCCCGAAGGAATGCGCGGTGGTGGCCTGGCGCTTCACCTCGGTCCAGCGTTCGGCGTTGCAGGCAAGGCGGAGGCCGCCGTTCATCTTCCAGCCGGTTTGCAGGCCCGTCTCCGCCTCCAGCCGTTGGTAAAGCGCTACCGAGTGGCCCAGAAGCTGGGTGATGTTGGCCGAGGTGCGAAGCTGCCCGACCAGCCCCGCCGCGTGGAAGGTGGTGCCGGAGGTGAGCTTCTTCCGCTCCAACAGCACGGTGTCGGTGAACCCGAGTTTGCCCAGGTGATAGGCGACCGAGCAGCCGACGATGCCGCCGCCGATGATGACGACCCTTGCGGAGTCTGGGCGGGCGGTGTTGGGAAGATCGGTCATGTGGCCTCGAAGGCGGCGAAGGCCGCGTGGTAGGTGGACAGGTAGTCGGCGGTATAGGCGGCGTAATCGAAATCGAGGTCGGAGTGAATCTCCTGCACCATGGACCACATCGCCTCACGCAATGCCGCCGCCGCCTTCATCGCCCGGTAGCGACGGCGGAGGTCGGTATCCGGCGGCTGGCCGTAGTAGGTGGCGAGGAGCCAATCCTCCTGGCCCCCATCAAGCCCCGCGTTGGCGGCAAGCCCGCCGAGGTCGAAAAGGGGGGAGTTCCAGCCGGCATAGTCCCAGTCGATCAGCCACATCCGTGTGCCGTCATGCAGGAAGTTCGCGGGGAGGAGGTCGTTGTGACCGAACACAAGGTCGATCCGGCCGACGGCTGTTTCAAGCGCGGCGGCCTGGCCCAGCAGCGCGGGCAGGCGGTGAAGGTGCGGTGAGTTCCCCTCGCCCAAAGTGGCGGCGTAGTCGCGCAAGGTCTGGAACACCCAGAAGGTCAGCGCAGCCCCGCGCAGGTGGCGCGGGATGTCGCGGTGGGCCTTGATGACGAGGGCGAGGGCCTGGGCGAGGAGGTCGGGCTGGCGGAGATCGTCAGCCGTCATCGTGCGGCTGTCGACATAATCGATCACCAGGGCACCTGGTTCATGATAAAGGACGGCGGGCGACACCCCGGCGGCATGGGCGGCGCGGCTCGCGGCGAGTTCATTGAAGCGCATGATCTGATGGACCGGGATATCATCGCCGATCCGCACCACGGCGCGGCGATGCGCATCGGTGACGAGGACGTTGAGGTTGGTGATGCCGCCCCCCAGACGCTCGGCCCGGACCGGCGCGGTCCAGAGCGGCAGGGCCATGGCGCGGGCAACGGGATCTGACGCGGCGGTCATCGCCCTGAGGGGGCCTGGGACGTCGCGGGCAAGATCAGGGGCATCGGGTCGTTTCCTGCCGTCGTCGGTCGGCGCAACCTTGGGGCCACCCGCCAAGGGCAGAGTGGTCCGGGACTGTCCCGCCTGTCAAAGGGATTGTGCCCCAACCCCGGTGGCGTTCTTGGGGGCGCTCCCGGGGGTGTCGCGGTCAAGGCAGGTGCGAAGCGCCTCGGACAGACGTTCCATCCGCAGGGGTTTGGCGACGACATCGACAAAGCCCTGCTCAAGATACTCGCGCACCTGATGCGTCATCGCGTTCGCCGTCACCGCGATGACCCGTGGCTCGGCTGCGCCGACCTCAGCCGCCCGCTGGCGCAGCGCCTGCAGGGTCGCCACGCCGTCCAACCCCGGCATCGAGATGTCGAGAAGCACCGCCGAGTAATCCCCCGGTGTCCAGACCTGCAGCACCTCGTCCCCGCTGCCGATCATCCGCACCTCTACCCCCAGGGCCTGCAGCATGCAGCTCAGGATGATGCGGTTGCTGGCGTTGTCCTCGGCGGCAAGGACCGTCATCGGTGGCAGGTCCGGCGGCGATGGCAGGTCAGCGGACGATGCGGCGGTTTGCGGGGAGATGACGGCATCGGCCACCGGAATGGCCAGATCGACCGTGGCCAGAAGCCCGCGACCCGGCGCAGGCGCAAGGGCGACCGAGCCTGCCATCAGATTGGCCAGCCGCCGCACGATGCCCAGCCCAAGGCCGGTCCCGCCGTAACTGCGCGAAACACCGCTTTGCAGCTGGGTAAAATCCTCGAACGCGCGGGCCATGTCGGCTTTGGACATGCCGATGCCGGTGTCGGCCACCGAGATCAGCAGCCGGTCCGGACGCGAGGCATCGACATCCACCCGCACCTCGCCGGTGTCGGTGAACTTGATCGCATTGCCGATCAGGTTGTGCAGGATCTGGATCAGCCGCTGCTCGTCACCCAGCCGCAGGGCCTGCTGATGCTCGCCTGCGATCATCGTGACCAGGCGAAGGCCCTTCTTTCCGGCGTTCAGCCGGTGGATCGCCGCCACGCGCAAGAGGACATCGGCAAGATCGAAGGGGGCCTCGGCCAGGACCAGATGCCCGGCTTCGATCTTGGCCAGGTCGAGGATGTCGTTGATCACGGTCAGAAGATGCTCCCCCGACTCGCGGATGACCTGAAGCAGCGCGGATTGCGCGGGGTCTTCCAGGCGGCGGTCCAGCACCTCCACCATGCCGAGAACGCCGTTGAGGGGGGTGCGCATCTCGTGGCTCATCGCGGCGAGGAAATCGGATTTCGCCCGACTTGCCGCTTCGGCGGCGGTCATCGCGGCGCGCAGCCGGTCTTCAGCCTCGACCGCGTCGGTGACATCGGTCATCGAACACAGGACCGCAAGATCGGTATCAGGTGCCGACAGCCGCGCAAGATTGAGCGACAGGATCCGCCGGGTGCCGTCGGGCCAAAGCACCGACAGCCGCACGTCCTGCTTCACCATCTGCCCCGCCATCGCCATCGCGAGGGGGTCATCGGCCGGCAGCATCGGCTTGCCGTCCGGATAGGCCACCCCAAGCGTCAGGCACAACTCGCCCAAAGCGTCGCCCGGCAGTACCGGACGCCCAAGGACCGCCTCGGCGGCGGCATTGGCAAAGACCACCTTGCCCAGGCCGTCGATCGCAAGGATCCCCGAGACCGAGGTTTCCATCATCCGCGCCAGCGCATCGCGTTCCCGCGCCAGCGCCAGTTCCATCGCCTTCACGGCCGAAATGTCGATGTTCACGCCGCTGGTCTTGACCACCTTGCCGGCCACGTCCCACTCGATCGCCTGATTGCGCGACAGGATCCAGACCAGGTGGCCATCGCGGTGGCGCATCCGAAGCTCGTGTTCGTATTGCCATTCCTCGGCGGCAAAGCACCGCGATTCGTGCTCGAGGAGCGAGGCGAGATCGGCAGGATGCACCAGCGCGAACCAGTCCTGCAGCGACAAGGGGTTCAGTTCCGCCGCCCGGAAGCCGATGATCTCGGCCCAGCGGTCGTTGACGACGGTTTCGCCGGTGCGCAGGTCATGTTCCCAGGTGCCGACGCGCGCGCCGTCGATCAGCCGCGACAGGCGCTGCTCGGCCTCATACCGTGCGGTCACATCCAGCGTCACACCGGAGATGCGCCACGGCGCGCCGTTGGCAAGCCGCGCCAGCACCCGGCCCCGCGACAGAAGCCACAGCCAGTGCCCGGCCGAATGCCGCACCCGGCACAGAAGGTCGAAATCGTTCGTCTCTGGCTGCGACAGCGATACCTTCGTCTCCAGCACCTGACCAAGATCATCGGGGTGCAGCCGGGCCAGAAGCTCGGCCTGCAGGCATTCGGGGCCGATCATCGGACCAAGCTTGTCCCGCCAGCGTTCGTTCAGCGTGTCAAGGCCCGAGCGGTAATCCCAGTCCCACAGCGTGACATCCCCGCTTTCGACCACCTGCTGGAGACGTATGTCGGTAAAGCGCGACTGGGTCACGTCTTCATAAACCCCGACGGTTTCATGTGAGGGGGTGGACCGCTCGCGCACCCAGATCAGGCGGCCGTCGGCGAATTCATCCTCGCTGTCCCAGATTTCGGTCAGGGGGCGGTTCAAGCGCCGCTGCAGGCTGGCATCGTCCCGCTCGCCTTCGGCACCGAAGACGCCCCGGGCGATGGCGGCGCGCAACAGATCGTCATAAAGCGCGCCGGGCCGGATCAGGTCGGCGATGTCGGCAAAGACCCGGGCGTAGGGTTCGTTCCACAAGACCAGCCGGTCTTCGGCGTCGAAGATCGCAAAGCCGTCGTCCAGCGCCTCGATCGCCGAGACAAGGCGCGCCCGGGTCGCTTCGGCGTCGCGCTGCTGGGCCACGAGCGCCGCCTCCTTTTCGCGGATCGCGGTCACATCCTCGATCATCGCCCAGACCAGCCGACGCCCGTTCGGATCGACGCTCATGAAGCCGCGCAGGACCGCGGGGAAGCGGCTCCCATCGGCGCGGCGCAGGCTGGCCTCGATCGGGCCGTAGTTGAGCCCGGCCTGCAAGGCGCGGGTCGTGGCATCGGCAACCCAGGCTGCATCGGCCGGAAGGAGGTTGCGCACCGCAATGCCCGGGTCCCGCTGCGGATCGATGCCGAACACCTGCTTGAAGGCGCGATTGGCATCCAGAAGCTCGCCCGAGTCGAAATCGTTCAACAGGATCGGATGCGGGCACATCTCGAAGAACGCGGTGAACTGCCCCTCACGGTACGAGGTCATCTCGCTCGTGGCCTGCGAGGATGACAGGTCCCGGATCACCGCGACATAGCCCGCCGCACAGCCGTCGGGCTTGACCGGCAGCGTCGCGATGGAAACGTCATACCAATGCGGCGACACGAGGCTCGGCAGGCCGACCCGGCGGCGGCTGGAGGTGTGCCCCTCGGGCGGGTCGCGCATCATCGCGTCCAGGGTTCGGGCAAGAAGGTCGGGCAGCACCTCGACCATCGGCCGCCCGATGCCCGACTTTACCAGACTGGCAAGCCAGGGCAGCTTCTCGCTGTGGACCGCCACGATATAGCCGTGCGGACAAAGCTCGATCACGAGGTCCGGCAAGGCGCGAAGGGTGGCTTCGAGGTGGCTCCGCACGGTGGCTTCGGCCTGCGCCGCCTCGGCACGAAGCACGACCGACGAGACCGCCCGCCCGAGCGACGCCAGCACCTGCGCCTCACCTTCGCCCCAGCGGCAGTCGGGCGACTGGCTGTCAAAGCCGATCACGCCATAAAGCCGGTCGCCATCCATCAAGGGCAGCATCAACGAGGAGACGACGCCGATCTCTTCCAGAAACGCCCGTTCGGGCATGTCGGCTGGCAAGTCGTTGCGGTTGGCCACCAGCACCGTCTTGCCAAGCGCGAAGGCTGCGTGCCACGTCCGGTGTTCGCCCTTGGCAATCACCGGCCTGCAATCTTTCAGCCGGGCAACCCCGGGGGCCACCCATTCATGGCTGTTGCGATGACTGCCATCGGGCTCGACCCGAAAGAGGAAGGTCCGGTCCAGCCCGCAGGCCACCCCCAGCCGGGCCAAGGCCTCATCCAGCGCGCGGTCGATGCCGCCGGGACCCGGCTCCAGCAGCCGGTTCATCAGTTCGATGACCAGAAGCTCGATCCGCACCGGACGGGCGGTCTCTGCCTCGATCAGGCCCGTGTGCCCCATGCCTTGCCCCTGCCCTGCCAGGCTATCCAGACCCGGAGTATCCGCCAGAAACCCGGTTCAGGCAACACCCGTCACCGTCCGAAGCCGCGCCTCGGCCATCGCGGCGTACCAGCTCGCGCCATAGGGGATCGCGGCGTCGTCGAAGTTGTAGGCCGGGTTATGCACCATGGGCGTGTCGCCGTTGCCAAGGAAGATGTAAGCGCCGGGTCGTTCGTTGAGAAGGAAGGAGAAATCCTCCGCCCCCATCATCGGCGCGGTGTCAGTATCGACGCGGCCCGACACGGCGCTTGCCACCTCGGCGGCGAAACCGGTGTTTGCGGGCGCATTCACCGTGACCGGATAGCCGCGCCGGTAGCTGAGGTCGGCCCTGGCCCCAAGGGCAAGCGCCGTCCCCTCGACGATCCGGGTCAGACGGTCCTCGACCACGTCCTGCACCCGGGCATCCATGCTGCGGACCGTGCCCTTCAGCGTGACCACCTGCGGGATGACGTTATGCGCCGTCGAATCCGTCTCGACCGTGCAGACGCTGACCACCACCTGCTGCAAGGGGTCGACCGTCCGGCTGGCGATGGTCTGCAGCGCCACGATCATCTGGGCCGCAACCACCACCGGATCGATGCAGTCCTGCGGTTTCGCGGCATGGCCGCCCTTCCCGGTGATGACGATGTCGAACTGATCGGCGGCGGCCATGATCGCGCCGGGCCGGATGGCAAAGCTGCCGACCGCGATGCCGGGCATGTTGTGCATGCCGTAGACCTCATCGATCTGCCAGCGGGTGATCAGACCGTCGCGCACCATCTCGCGCCCGCCGCCGCCGCCTTCCTCGGCGGGTTGGAAGATGCAGACCACGGTGCCGTCGAAATCCCGCGTCTCGCACAGGTATTTCGCCGCGCCGAGCAGCATCGCGGTATGCCCGTCATGGCCGCAGGCATGCATCTTGCCGGGGGTCAGCGAGGCATAGGGAACGCCGGTCTGTTCGGTGATCGGCAGCGCATCCATGTCGGCGCGCAGGCCGATGGTGCGGCCCGTGGTATCGGCCCTGCCCTTGATCACCGCAACGACGCCGGTGCGGCCGATGCCCTCCGTGACCTCGTCACAGCCGAAGCTGCGGCACAGCGCGGCCACCCGGGCGGCGGTGCGGTGCACGTCGAACAACAATTCCGGATGCTGGTGGAAATCCCGGCGCCAGGCGGTGATTTCGGGGGTGAGGTCGGCAATGCGGGGGATCGTTGGCATGAGATGCTCCTGTTCGGGCAAGCCTGATCCGGAACCCTGGGCTGCGCAAGGGGGCCGAAGCCAGTCGGTCAACCGAAACGCCGCCGCGCCTCCAGCGCCAAGCCGGTGCCGACCGAGCCGAGCATGTCGCCCGTCGCGATGCTGGTGGTGGGCAGCACCCCGGCCACGGTGGCGCGCAGGATCGGCAACTGGCTGGAGCCGCCGGTCAGGAAAGCCGTGCCGATCCGGTCGGGGGCAAGACCCGCATCGGCAATGACCCGTTCAAGGAGCGCGCGGATGCGGGCAATCGGCACCTCGACCGCCGCCTCGAAACCGTCACGGGCAAGGATCGGGTTCGGACCGCCGGTGAGGTCTGACATCCGCAGCCGGGTGGTATCGCTGTCCGAAAGCGCCTCCTTCCCCGCCTCGACCCGCATGGCAAGGGCATGGCCGTGGCGGCCCCCGACGACGCGGAGCATCCGGTCGATCCGCTCGGGCTCGTCGGCCAGCAGGCGCAGGGCTTTCAGGTCGCTTGCGGTGCGGGCGGTGTAAAGCGCGTTGATCCGGTGCCAGGTCGCAAGGTCAAGGTAGTAATGCCGGGGCATGGTGCCGCCGCCCCGGGTCGGCGCAAGGTAGCCCAGATGCGGCATCGCCTCGGCGAGGCTGAGCAGGCGGTCGAAATCGGTCCCGCCAACCCGAATCCCGTCGTTGGCAAGGATATCTTCGCTGCGGTCCGGCAGCTTGGCGCGTCCCGGACCCACCCGCACGACCGACACGTCCGACGTGCCGCCGCCGATATCGACGATCAGCACCAGCTCCTCCCGCGCGGCGGTCTGTTCGTAATGGAGGGCGGCGGCGATGGGCTCGTACTGGAACGCAACCTCTTGCCAGCCGCATTGCGTTGCGATCTCGCCCAGAGTCGCCTCGGCAGCGGCATCGGCGGCGGGGTCATCATCGACGAAATGGACCGGACGGCCGAGGATGACAGAGCTGCCCGGCGCTGCGGCCTGTTGCGCGGCGCGCAGATGGGCCACAAACCGCGACAGAACCTCGCGGAACGCGACCGCCCTGCCCCCGACCGAGGTCTTCTCGTCAATCAGCCCGAAGCCGAGCGTCGATTTCAGCCCGCGCATCAGGCGGCCGTCCTCCCCCTCCAGATAGGCGGCGATGGCGGCGCGACCGAACAGCGGCGGCAGGCTGTCGGTCTGCCAGAACACGGCAGAGGGAAGCGTGGGCGAGCCGTCCTCCAACGGCAGCAGCCGCGCTCGGGTTCGGTCGGCAAGACCGACGGTGGAGTTCGAGGTGCCGAAGTCGATACCACAATAATGGGTCATGGCGTGCACCTTCAGGGAAACGGGCGGCACGGGTAGCGGGGCGGCATGGCGATGTAAAGTCCGGTTCGGCCCCCCCACCCCCAGCCCCTCAAAGAGGGAGGGGAGGCTCTAAAGGCTGGGGCCGGGGGCGATTTTCGTCCCGTCGGTGAAGCGGGCAAAGCGGAAGCGGTTCAGATCGTGGCCGACATGCCCGCCGGTCACCAGGTCGGCGACGACCCGCCCCATCCCGGGACCGATGCCGAAGCCATGCCCGCTAAGCCCCGTGGCGATGGTCAGGCCGGGAAGCGGCGCGTGGTCGACGATTGGCACGACATCGGGCATCGTGTCGATCATGCCCGCCCAGGCGGCCTTCAGTTTCGGCCGCCCCAAGCCGGGGAAGGCGCGGGCGAAGGCGTCCTGCACCTTGGCCAGGGTGCGCAGGTTCGGGGCCGGGTTCAGGATGCGCGTCGCCTCGAACGGACTAGCCTCGTCTTCCGACCAGCGGCGGGGCGTCGTCCAGGCGTCGGGAAAGCCCTTGGGTGCGGCGGCGCGGAAGGTGGTCGCGCGCAGGTCTTGCCGCACCACCGGCCAGAACGCCCGGAAGGAGCGGAACGCATCCGGCCCGATGAAGAAATCATGCTGCGAGCCACCCGGTGCGATGGAATAGCCGCCATCGGCGCGGCGACGAAAAGCGAAATCGTCGTCGGCGGCATTGCCGGGAAAGACCTCTGCCATCGGTTCGGTGGCGGCGACCGAAGCGAGGACGGCAAGCTGCGGGATCGTGATGCCGTGGCGGGCCAGAAACAGCCGCGACCAGGCCCCGGCGGCAAGGACGACATGGTCGCAGGCCACGCGCCTGTCCAAGGCTCCGCCCGCGCATCCGAAGGCGTGAAGAGCGCGCCAAGCCAGGGGGCGACGGCACCGGGCAGCAGGGCCAGGGCCTCGGCCCCGGTCAGAAGGCGGGTATCCAGCTGATGCGCACGGGCATGTTCCATCCACGCCTCGAACCCCGCCATCTCGCGCGGTGTCCTGGCGAGGTAGAGAACGCCGGTCTGGCGAAAGCCCACCCCCTCCCCCAGTTCGGCGGCAAGGCGCTGCCAGATCGACAGGCTTTCGACCATGATCGGCAGTTCCGCCGGGTCACGCCCCTGCTGGCGGATCCAGCCCCAGTTCCGGCTGGATTGTTCGCCGGCGATGCGGCCCTTTTCCAGCACCAGGACCGACAGCCCCTTTTGCCGCAGGAAGATCGCCGTCATCACCCCGATGACCCCGCCGCCGATCACCGCCACATCCACCCGACCGGGCATCGGGGCGGCAAAGCGGACCGGGCTGGCCTCGGAGATCGGGAAGGGCGACGCCAAGGCGGTCACTCGCCACCATGCAGCGAGTTGCGGATGCGGCGGACCAAAAGCCAGACGAGGCCGACGACCGGCACGACCATTGCCGCCATCAGCACCTCTTTCGACATCTGGAGGAGCTTGGCCAAGGGATAGGCGAGATAGGTCATCAGGCTGACGGCATAATAGCTGATCGCCACCACCGACAACCCCTCCACCGTGCGCTGGAGGCGAAGCTGCAGGTCGGCGCGTTTGTCCATGCTTTCCAGCAGCTTCTGGTTCTGCGCCGAGCGTTCGACGTCCACCCGGGTCCGCAAAAGCTCGGCCGCCCGCTCGGCCCGTTCGGCCATCGCCCCCAGCCGGTTTTCCGCCGATTTCACCGTGCGCATCGCCGGATCATAGCGGCGCATCATGAATTCGCCGAAGGTCTGCCGCCCCTCCAGCCGCTGTTCGCGCAAGGCGTCGATCCGCTGGGTCACGATCGCCTCATAGGCCGCGGTCGCCCCGAAGCGGAAGGAAAACTGCACGGCAAGGCTTTCAAGCTCCGCCGAGATGGTCAGCAGGTCATGGAGCGCGGCCTCCGGTGACGGCTCCAGGCTGTCAAGGCCCGAGACCAGCGCCATCAACCTTGGGTCCAAAGCATTCAGCCGCGCGGTCAGATCGCGCGACCGCATCAGGCCAAGCATCGACATTGCGCGGTAGGTCTCGATCTCGCACAGGCGCTGGACGATCCGACCCACCCGGCGTGGGCCGGTGCCGGGCTGGACAAAGACCGCAAAGCGCATGTGCCCGGCGGGGTCGATGCGGAAATCCCCGGCGATGACCGCAGCCCCATCAACCACCCGCGCGACGGCCAGGCTTTCCGGAACGAACCAGTCATCCAGCGCCGCGACAAGGGCAGCCTCGGTCGTGGGCATCGCCTCGACCCGGACAAGGACCGAAGTGAGCCTGCGACCCTGCGCCCGGGCGAGCCAGTCTTCGGGCAGCACCTCAGCCTCGGCCGGGTCGAACGGCCGGGGCGACACCCCGCGCGAGAAGGCGGTGTAGGTCACGAACTCTGTATGGCTTTCCCATTTCAACTCGGCCCGACCGATCGGACCCTGGAAATGCGTGGCCCCGGGCTGCGGATGGGCCGAGCCGTAGCGGTCCAGAAGCTCATGCAGATGCGCCAGGTCGCGGCTGCGGTCGCGGTTCTGCGCCTGCACCGGCTCCTTTATCGCGACGTAAAGCGCCATCGACGGCACCTCCAGCGACGGGAACGGCCGCGCGTGGAGCTCGTTCACCGTGGCGTAGCGCAGGGGATGGTCGGGCAAGGGTGGCATGGGATGGACTTTCTGGCTTCCGTCTCGCCATACCTAGGCTGCCAGGTCAGACCTTGCCAGACAAATGCGAGATTGCCGAAGGGTGCCGCGCGGGCGGTGCAGACAGGCCCAATTTTTCAGCGACAGAGCGCCCGCATCGACTTGATGAACCGCGCCTGGGGGTTCTTCCATCCAACAAGATTCAGTGGCGGCCGATGATCCAGAATCAGGTCGTCTTCGATCCCCCGGCTACCTGATGCGACGGGAACGGCTGCATAACTGAGATGAGTTTTCATCCAATTGGTCAGACGTTGCTCACCATCCGGCAGGAACTTGAAATGGGACCTTTCGCTCCCTGCGCTGCGAGGAACGGCAACAAGGTTCAGTTCAGTTTTCAGGATCGATCCAAGTGACCGCCTGAGCGTTGAAAAGCCACTGGACTGGTGCAGAAAATGATTGCGCGATGTCAGGCCAGCGGTCGTCATTCCGATATAAAGCAACCCGTCTTCAGACGGCTCGATTCCCTTTAACGAACCCTGATCAAGGAACAGCGCGTATACTCCGGAAAGATCGCTGTCAGTTACCCTGTCCGCCTTGGACCGGGTGCCAAGAAGGGCGTTCCATAGGTTCTCCGAGGCATCGGACACGATTTGCGGTCAATCGATCAGCGGCAGCAGCGCGTCCAGCGACTTCTTGGCGTCGCCGTAAAACATCCGGGTGTTTTCCTTGTAGAAGAGCGGGTTCTCGATCCCGGAATACCCCGTCCCCTGCCCGCGCTTCGACACGAAGACCTGTTTCGCCTTCCAGCACTCCAGCACCGGCATCCCCGCGATGGGGGAGTTCGGGTCCTCCTGCGCGGCCGGGTTCACGATGTCGTTCGAGCCGATGACGATGGCGACGTCGGTCTGGGGGAAATCCTCGTTGATCTCGTCCATCTCGAGGACGATGTCATAGGGCACCTTCGCCTCGGCCAGCAGGACGTTCATGTGGCCGGGCAAGCGGCCTGCAACCGGGTGGATGGCGAACCGCACGGTCTTGCCCTTGGCGCGGAGCTTGCGGGTCAGTTCGGAAACCGCCTGCTGGGCTTGGGCCACCGCCATGCCATAGCCGGGGATGATGATGATGCTGTCGGCATCGTTGAGGGCCGCTGCCACACCTTCGGTGTCGATGGCGATCTGCTCGCCTTCGACCGCCATCTGCGGGCCGGTGGTGCCGCCGAACCCGCCGAGGATGACGCTGATGAACGACCGGTTCATCGCCTTGCACATGATGTAGGACAGGATCGCACCCGACGATCCGACCAGCCCGAGGATGACGCTGATGAACGACCGGTTCATCGCCTTGCACATGATGTAGGACAGGATCGCACCCGACGATCCGACCAGCGCGCCCACCACGATGAGAAGGTCATTCGACAGCGAGAACCCGATCGCCGCCGCCGCCCAGCCGGAGTAGCTGTTCAGCATCGACACCACGACCGGCATGTCCGCCCCGCCGATCCCCATGATCAGATGATAGCCGATGAAGAACGCGGCAATCGTCATGCCGATCAGGGCAAGCGTGCTCCCGGTCATGAGGTAGACCACCAGCAAGGCCAGGCTGATCGCCGCAGCCCCGGCATTCAACGCATGGCCACCCGGCAGCTTCTTCGCCTTGCCGTCGACCCGGCCTGCAAGCTTGCCGAAGGCGATGACGGACCCGGTGAAGGTCACCGCACCGATGAAGACACCAAGGAAGGTCTCGACCCGCAGGATGTTGGTTTCCACCCCGGTCTTCTCTGCGACCACCGCCGCGAACCCGTCCAGCGCCGCGCGCGCCACTTCGTCCATGCCCATCACACGGACCAGTTCGATATGGGTGTTGAAGCCGATGAACACTGCCGCCAGACCGACCAGCGAATGCATCGCCGCCACAAGTTGCGGCATTTCGGTCATCTGCACCCGCTGCGCCACGACCCAGCCGATGGCCCCACCCGCTGCGATCATGACCACCGAAATCAACCAGTTCCCCGCCCCCGGCCCGTACAGCGTCGCCGCCACGGCAAGCGCCATCCCGGCAATGCCATACCAGACCGCGCGCTTGGCGCTTTCCTGACCCGACAGCCCGCCAAGCGAGAGGATGAAAAGAACCGCTGCAACGACGTAGGCCGCCGTGGTGAATCCATAATCCATGTTGAGCGCCCCTTACGACTTCTGGAACATGGCAAGCATGCGCCTTGTGACCATGAAGCCACCGAATATGTTGATCCCGGCCATGAAGACCGCCAGCGCCGCCAGAACGACGACAAGCCAGCTGCCCGAGCCGATCTGGATCAGCGCCCCAAGGATGATGATGGATGAGATGGCGTTCGTGACCGCCATCAGGGGCGTGTGCAGGGAATGCGAGACGTTCCAGATGACCTGAAAGCCGATGAACACCGACAGCACGAACACGATGAAATGCGACATGAAGCTTGCAGGTGCGAACAGGCCTGCCAGCAGCATCAGCCCGCCCCCGACGGCCAGAAGCGTCACCTGATTGCGGGTCTGCGCGGTGAACGCGGCCACCTCCTGCGCGCGACGTTCGGCCGGGGTCAGTTCCACCACCTTCGGCTTCGGCTTCGCCGCGGCAATCGCCGCGATCTTCGGCGGTGGCGGCGGATAGGTCACCGCCCCGGCATGGCTGACCGTGGCACCCCGGATCACGTCATCCTCCATGTTGTGGACGATCACGCCATCCTTCTTCGGCGTAAGGTCGGTCAGCATGTGGCGGATGTTGGTGGCGTAAAGGGTCGAGGCTTGCGCGGCCATCCGGCTGGGAAAATCGGTGTAGCCGACGATGGTCACGCCGTTTTCGGTGGTGAATTTCTCGTCCGGCACGGTCAGGTCGCAGTTGCCGCCACGCTCGGCCGCCAGGTCGACGATGACCGAGCCCGGTTTCATCATCCGCACCATATCCTCGGTCCAGAGCTTCGGGGCCGGGCGGCCGGGGATCAGGGCGGTGGTGATGACGATGTCCATCTCGGGTGCCAGTTCACGGAACTTGGCCAGCTGCTTTTCCCGGAACTCGGGGCTTGAGGGCGCGGCATAGCCGCCGGTCGCGGCCCCGTCCTGCGTCGCCTCGAATTCAAGGAACACGAAACTCGCGCCCATCGATTCGATCTGCTCGGCCACTTCGGGGCGCACGTCGAAGGCGTGGACGATCGCGCCCAGGGAAACGCTGGTCCCGATGGCCGCCAGCCCCGCCACGCCTGCACCAACGATCAGCACCTTGGCCGGCGGCACCTTGCCCGCCGCCGTCACTTGGCCGGTGAAGAAGCGGCCGAAGTTCGACCCGGCCTCGATCACCGCGCGATACCCGGCGATATTGGCCATCGACGACAGCGCATCCATCTTCTGCGCGCGGGAGATTCGGGGGACCATGTCCATCGCGACCACGGTCAGGTTCTTCTTCGCCGCCGCTGCCAGCAATTCGGGGTTCTGCGCGGGCCAGAAGAAGCTGATCAGCGTCTGGCCTTTCTTCAGCGTGGCAAGCTCTGCCGCTTCGGGACCGCGGACCTTGACGATGACATCGGCGGCCTTGATCACCGCCTTGGCATCGGCCAGAACCTCAACCCCGGCGGCGGTGTAAAGCGCGTCGGAGAACCCGGCTTTCGCGCCTGCCCCGGCCTGGATGACGCAAGCGTGCCCCAGCTTGACCAGTTGCAGGCCTGACTCCGGCGTCATCGCAACCCGGTTCTCGCCCGGAAAAACCTCTGTCAACGCGCCGATCTTCACTGTCGCCCCCTGCATCTGCCGCCCGTGGTCCAACCCGGCTTTTTGCACTTATCATTGCGCAACAATATTTCAAACCCCAGTTTGCGCAGCGAAGGATGTAAGCCATCGCTGCAATACCGTTCTGACCATGCCCTAGCGACAAAAGGTGATGCAGACCGGTAACAGTCACCGGCACGGAGTTCGGCGATCCACGGCATGCGCTTGACAGTCGGGGTCGAAAGACCGGACACAATGAAAAAAAACAAGAAGGACCAGATCGATGCGCCACTTCCTTGCCACAGTTGCCCTTGTCGTCATACCCGCGGCGTCGCACGGCCAGTCGATCAGTTTCGATGGGGCGACGCTCAGCTATGAGCATGTCAACAACCAGACTTTCGAATTCTATCTGGACAATCTGGAAGGCTCGGCCGAGATCGGTTTCGGACCGGCATTCTCGGTGCAGGGCGACCTTGCGCAGTGGCGGTATGACGGCGACTCGATCGAGAGTTACAATTCCTACGGCCTGCACCTGATTTACGACGTGGCACCCGACACCGCAGTCGGCGGGTTTTACACCCGCGAGGATTGGAGTGGCTTTGTCTACACCATGATCGGCTTCGAGGCCCGGCACACCTTTGGTGCCAACGGCGCGATGCCGCTGGAGGTCGAAGCCTTCTATGGCCGTTACAACGAGGAAGATGACAACTTCTATTCGCTGGACGCCTTTTCGGTGGATGCCGACCTGAAAATCGCTTCGGGCTTTTCCCTGAATGGCGGCGTCACCTTCACCAACAACGATGAAGAGGGGACGCAGGCCCGGATCGGGGCCGAATATGCCCTTGAACAGGGTCCTCGGATCGGGCTGACCTACTCCTCGCAGAATCTCGACTCGGGTTATCAGGACGTGCTTGGTCTGACGCTTGCCTTTGATCTGAAGGGCGGCACGACGTTCAAGCAACGCAAGTGGGTCGACGTTTTCCCGGGCAACTGATCCACGCACCGGTTTCAGCCGGGCAACATCAAGGCAATCCGACCCGTGGCAGCCCCGTGGCAGCAATATCGCGGGTCGATTTATTTCCACCCTCCCCGGTGGCGGGCCCAGCATGGTCTTGCGCGCGGCGGCCCTCACCGCCCATAACGGGCGCAAAAGGAGACCCCGCATGACCGTCGATTTTGCCGCCACCAAGGCGATGTTCCATTTGCCCGAGGGTCTGGTCTATCTGGACGGCAACTCGCTTGGGCCGATGGTCCGGACCGCCCCTGCCGCCGTGGACAAGGTGATGCAGGCCGAATGGGGCGAGATGTTGATCCGGGGCTGGAATGGGGCTGGATGGATGGCGCAACCCCGCGCCTTGGGCGACCGGATCGGGCGGCTGATCGGGGCTGCGGCGGGGACGGTCGTCCTTGGGGACACGCTGTCGATCAAGGTCTATCAGGCCCTCGCCTCGGCGCTGGAGATGCGGCCGAAGCGCCGGGTGATCCTGTCCGACACCGGCAATTTCCCAAGCGATCTTTACATGGCCGAGGGGCTCTGTCGCACGCTTGGCGGGCAGTACCGCCTGAAAACCGTCGCCCCGGAAGAGGTGATGGCAGCGGTGGATGACACGGTGGCCGTGGTCATGCTGACCGAGGTTGATTACCGGACCGGACGGCGCCACCACATGGCCGATATCACCAGACGCGCGCATGAGATGGGGGCGCTTGCGGTCTGGGACCTTGCGCATTCCGCCGGAGCGATCCCGGTGGACCTGGCAGGGGCCAAAGCCGATTTCGCGGTGGGCTGCACCTACAAATACCTCAACTCCGGGTGGCGCGCCCTGCCCTGTCCGGCTGGCTTGGTCACGCCGCACCCTTTGCCTTCGACCTGGACTACCGCCCCGGCGCGGGGATCGAGCGGATGCGAGTCGGCACGCCGTCCGTCCTGCAAATGGCAGCGCTTGAGGCTGCGATGGCGGTCTGGGACGGCGTCGACATGGCCGAGGTGCATGCCCAGTCCTTGCGGCTGCAGGACCAGTTCATCAAGGGGGTAGAGACCCGGGTGCGCGGCCTGACGCTTGCCACACCGCGTTCGCATCTGATGCGCGGCAGCCAGGTCTCGTTCCGCCACCCCGAGGGCTATGCCATCATGCAGGCCCTCATCGCCGAGGGGGTGATCGGCGACTTCCGCGCGCCCGATATCCTGCGCTTCGGCTTCACCCCGCTTTACGTGGACGAGGATGACGTGGCCCGCGCGGTCAGCATTCTCGCCCGGATCATGGAGTATTCGAACTGGGACAAGCCCGAGTTCAAGGCCCGCGCTCTGGTGACCTGACGCCGCCACACCAGCCCGCATTGATGATTTTCCTGCAATTTTCCGGTCCCTTCACGCGGGCGTGATCGGTTCAGCCCGGCTGCACGGTTTGACCTCGGCACCAGATTCGGGTAGCGTTGATGAAATTAACCTGTGGCGCCCTGCACCGGGTCATTTCAGTTGTGAGCCAAGCATGCGCGTGACACGCCCGATTTCTGCCAAGTTCCTTGCCGTTGGTGCGCTGATGTGCACGATGCTGTTGTCGGCCTGCGTCGATCCTTCGCTGGGGGTCAGCACCTCGGGCCCGCCGCTGCCGCGCACGGACGAGAATGTCTATTTCGCCAGCACCGACGCCGGGTTCGAGATTCCCGCCCTTCCGGTCGACAAGATCCCCGAAACCCACCGTCGCCAGATCGTGGAGTATGAGACGGATCAGCCGGTCGGCACGATCATCATCAATCCGAAAACGAAGCTGTTGTATTATGTCATCGGCAAAGGCAAGGCGCTGCGCTACGGCATCGCGGTCGGACGGGCCGGGTTCGAATGGTCGGGTGAGGCGATTGTAGCGGACAAGAAGCCCTGGCCGACCTGGACCCCGCCGCAAGAGATGATCGCGCGCGATCCGAAGCTGGCCAAATGGGCAAATGGCCAGCCTGGCGGGCCGACCAACCCCTTGGGCGCACGGGCGATATATCTCACGTCGGGCGGCAAGGATTACGGCTACCGCATCCATGGCACGCCGGAATGGCAGTCGATCGGGCGCAATGCCTCCTCAGGGTGCATCCGGATGATCAACCAGGACGTGATCGACCTTTTCTCCCGGATTCAAGGTGGTGAAAAGGTGGTCGTCCTGACCGCCTCGGGCGAGATGCCGAAGGGCCTTTCCATCCCTGACGCGCCCGCCCCGAAGAAGGTGGCACCGGTGGTGCCCGAAGGTGCGGTTCCGGCGCTGAAGATCCTGCCGCCGCCGGTGGTCGCGGCAACCCCGGTTGTCGCGCCTGTGGTGGAGCCTGTCGAACCGGCTGCGGCTGCACCGGTCTGCGCCACGGCCTTGGTCAATGGCGTGTGCCCACCGAAGGCGGTCGACTAGGACGGCATGACGATCCCCGGACTATTGATCCCAAGAATTTTCGCCGAAAATTCTTGGGCCATCCGTTCGGGGCTTCCTAAAGCCAGCGGTCGTAATCGCTGACCAGAAGGTGGAGCGGTGCTTCATCCTCGTGGATCTCGGCGAAACGGCCGATGGGCTCGCGAAAGACGTTGTCGGTGACATCATCATTGACGGTTGACACCTCGCCGATCAGCACATCCCCGCCCTCGCCCCAGAAGGCATGCCAGTCGCCCGGCATCAGGGTGACGCTTTCCCCCGGCGCGAACCTCAGCTTTTCTCCGGGGGCATAGGAGCGGGCAATCCCGTCGCAGTGCACCACGCCGCCCCGATCCTCGGCGAAGCGGCCGTGATCGTCGCTCCCGTAAAGCTCCACCACCAGGGTCGCCCCGCCCCGGTTGATGATATCCTCGGCCTTGATGACATGGGTGTGCATCGGCGAGAGCTGGTCCTGCCGGCTGATCAGCAGCTTCTCGGCATAGCACATGCCGCCACCGCGCTGCAGATCGGCAAGCCGGCCGTTCCTGAGGGTAAAGAGAAACAGGCCCATCGCGTCGAACCGGCCTTGCCCGTAATCGGTGATGTCCCAGCCCATCCTGCACTCGACAATCGCGCTGGCGTCCCGGCGCGCCTTGAACTCCTCCGGGGTCCAGCGGGCGAAGGGCGGCAGGACAAAACCATGCGCGCGGATCATGTCATCGGCGGCGCGCATGATGTCGTTGATGGTCGATCGTTTCATGAAAGGTTCCTCAAGCCGGGCCTAGGTCGGGGTCAGCCTAGCCGGTCCGGTTTGCCGAAGGAAGCGCCAGACGAGGACCCCGCCCGCAAGTCCAAGTGCGATGACAAATCCGGCCCAGACGCCCGCGGGCCCCAACCCTGCGCCCTGCGCCAAAACCCAGCCCAAGGGCAGTCCAAGCCCCCAATAGGCCAGCATCGATACCAGCGCGGGAAAGGCGGTGTCGGACACGCCGCGCAACGCGCCGGTCATGGTGGATTGCACGCCGTCCATCACCTGGGCGGTGGCAAAGACCAGAAAGATCGTGGCGGCGATGCTGATCACCTCCGGCTCGCTGGTGATCCAGCTTGCGACGGTTCGCCCCTCCAGGCCCAGGACCGCCGCCGCCGCCGCCAGCCACAGCGTGACGAGGCCGAGCGCCGCCCAGGTGATCGGCCGCAGCGCTGCGATGTTGCCCGCCCCCCGCGCCTGCGCGACCCGGATCGCGACCGCCCCCGCCACCCCAAGCGGCACCATGTAAAGCAGGCTCCCGACCGACATCGCCACCTGGTTGCCCGCAAGCGCCACCGCGCCGAAGGTGCCGATCATCAGCGTGCCGACCGCCATCGCCCCGGTTTCGGCGATATACATCAGCCCCAGCGGCGCCCCCTCGCGCGCGACCGAGGCGACCGTCGCTGCCGAGACCGCCGCCCGCAGCCGCAACCGCCGCATCGACCGCCCGCGCAGCCAGAACCCCCAGGCGGCCAGAAGTGCCAGGCTCTCGGCGGCAAGCGTGGCGACCCCGGCCCCGGTCAGCCCCAGCATCGGCAGGGGGCCGATCCCCCAGATCAGTGCATAGTTGAGCGGGACGTTGATGATCACCGCCAGAACCGCAAACCCGGTGCCAAGCCAGGGACGATCCACCGCCTCGAAGGTGGATTTGAACACGGTCAGCAGCGAAAACGGCACCATCGCCAGCGCAATCGTCACCCAATAGGGTAGCAGGATTGCCAGCACCTCCTGTGGTTGGCCGAGAAGCGGCAGAAACGGCCAGACCGCAAGCATCAGGACCATACCCGCCACACCGGCCACCGCCCCGAGGACCAGCCCGTTGCGCAGGATCGCCGGGATCTGCCGCCCCTGCCCCGCCCCATGCGCCGCCCCGATCCGGACCGACAGCGCCGCCAGAAGCCCGTAGATCGCCGCATAAAGGATCACCGCCACCGCATTGGTCAGCCCCACCGCCGCCAGGGGCAGCGGCCCAAGAGGCGCGAGCATCACCGAATCCGTCACGCCAAGCAGGGTCGAGGCACCGATGCCCGCCACGATCGGGACCGCAAGGCCCAAGGTCGGCGGCACCTCACGCCAGAGGGATCGAACGGGCATCTTGACCTCACGCGGAATTTGACATACGGACGGTATGCCAATAGCTATTCACAGACGGTTCGTATGTCAAGCAACCCCGCCTCGCGCGCAGAAACCAGGCAGGCGACAATCGACCGGCTGATCGCCGCCGCGCGGATCGCGTTTTCCGAACAGGGCTTCGCGGCCACCTCGCTTGACCGGCTGGCCGAGGCGGCGATGGTGACGAGGGGGGCGCTCCACCATCATTTCACCGACAAGACTGGCCTCTTCGAAGCCGTCGTCCGCCGGATCGACGCCGAGATCACGGTGGAGCTGCAAGGCGTCTGGCTTGCCTCGACCGATGCGTGGGACGGGTTACGGTCCTGCTTTCATTTGTACCTTGACGCCCTTCTGCGCGCGGACAGGAAGCGCATCCTTTTGCAGGACGCGCCCGGGGTCCTGGGGATGAAGGCCTTTGATATCCTGGCGGAATCCGGGATGGATGAGCTGATCGCCGATCTGGCAACGCTGGTCGCGAACCGCCGTCTGACCGCACCGGATGGCGAGGCTTTGGCGCATCTTCTGAACGGGGCGATTGCGAACCTCGCGTTCTGGGCCGCCGAAGGGGCCGAGGACGAGAGCCGGCTGCCGCGCGCCCATGCCACGCTTGCCGCCCTGTTCGACGGCCTTGACCGGGGTGACCCCGGCCCCGCCCCCGGCTAGCGCTTGCCGAAAAGCGAGCCGAGCACCCCCCGCACGATTGCCTGACCCGACCTGGTGCCTAACTGCCGGGCAAAGCTTTTCGCAAACGCAGTGCCGACGCTGTCGGACCGGCTTGCAGCGGGCTTTCTCTTCGGCGCGTCGTAGCCGTTGCCGTCATAGCGGCGGGCGCGTTCGAATTCGCGCGAGTCCGCATCCGGCCGCGCCTCGATCGCTTCGGCGTCCCGGGCGGCTTCCTTGGCGGCACTGTCGGCACGGGCGCGAAGCCGCTCCCACGCGCTATCGCGGTCAAGCGTCGTGTCATACTTGCCCTTGACCGGTGAGGCCGCCACCACCGCCGCCCGCACCGCTGCATCAAGCGGCCCCAGCTGGCTGGAGGGGGGGCGGATCAGCGTGCGCTCGGCGATGCCGGGAATGCCCTTCAACTCCAGCATCGAGGTGACCGCCTCACCGGTGCCGACATCGCGGATCGCCTCATCGATCTGAAAGCGCGGGTTGGGGCGGTAGGTCTCGGCCGCTTTGGCAAGGTCCTTCTGGTCCTTGGCGGTGAAGGCGCGCAGCGCGTGCTGGACCCGGTTGCCAAGCTGACCCAGGATCGTCTCGGGCACGTCCGCCGGGTTCTGGGTGATGAAATAGACCCCGACCCCTTTGGAGCGGATCAGCCGCGCCACCTGTTCGACCTTGGCGACCAGCGCCCGTGGCGCGTCGTTGAACAGCAGATGCGCCTCGTCGAAGAAGAACACGAGCTTCGGTTTCTCCGGATCGCCCACCTCGGGCAGCGTCTCGAACAGCTCGGACAGAAGCCAAAGGAGGAACGTCGCATAAAGCCGGGGGGAGTTCATCAGCCGGTCGGCGGCAAGGATGCTGATCCGGCCAAAGCCCCCGGCATCGGTCAGCATCAGGTCGGCCAGATCCAGCGCCGGTTCGCCGAAAAGACCCGCTCCGCCTTCGTTTTCCAAGACCAGAAGCCGCCGCTGGATCGCCCCGACCGACTCCTTCGACACCAGGCCATAGCGCGCCGACATCTCGTCGGCATGTTCGGCAACGAAGGTCAGAAGCGCCTGCAGGTCCTTGAGGTCGAGAAGCGGCAGTTCCTCTTCATCCGAGAGCCGGAAGGCAACGTTCAGAACCCCCTCCTGCGGGTCGGACAGTTCCAGCAGGCGGGACAAGAGAAGCGGCCCCATCTCGGCCACGGTGGCGCGGACCGGGTGGCCCTTTTCCCCGAACATGTCCCAGAAGATCACCGGAAAGGCGCGGTATTGCAGGTCAAGCCCGATGGTCTGGCTGCGTTTGGTGAACGCCTCGTGCAGCTTGTGGTCGGCAGAGCCGGGCGCGGCAAGACCCGCAAGGTCGCCCTTCACATCGGACAGGAACACCGGCACCCCGGCGGCCGAAAACCCCTCGGCCAGGATCTGCAGCGTCACGGTCTTGCCGGTGCCGGTCGCCCCCGCGATCAGCCCGTGGCGGTTGCCGTAGCCCAGAAGCAGGCTTTGCGGCTGGCCGTAGCCCTCACCGCCACCACCGAGAAAGATGCGGTCCGTCGTCATGGTTGCGTCCGACATGGTGTTCCCCAGGAAATGCACGCTGACGCCCGACGCGCGGTGCCGAAAATCTTCGCGGTCAAGATACAGTGTTAACCTCTTTGTGCCAG
>NCDS01000208.1:0-2647 GCA_002280315.1 Rhodobacterales bacterium 32-66-7
GTGCGCCAGGAATAGACCAGCGTGGCGAAGGCAAGGACGAGGAACAGATAGTCAAAGGTCTGCCAGCGATAGCCGAACGCGCCCGGCGCTTCGGCAAGGGAAAACGGGTTCGGCACCACCGCGATGAAGGTCAGAAGGAGGATGTCGAACAGAATCAGTGCCAGCTCGCCAAACGACCGCCCGACCCGCGCAAGCCGGATCTGTTGCCGACCGCTGAGCCAGAACAGGACGAGGAGCGCCTCGTAATACAGGAAATCCCAGCTGCCGCTCAGGATCGGCAGCAAAAGGGCGATGGTGCCAAAGGCGATATCGCGCCCGGCCAGCACCAGCCGGCGGCCGATCCGACCTTCGTTCGCGATGGCCTGGCGCAGCACCGGATCGCCGGCAATCATCTCGGCTTCCGCATTCGCGGTGGCCAGGAGCCAGGGAATGATCCCGAAGCGAAGGCGAAGCGGCAGGTTCGGGGCGGTTGTCATGACCCGGAAAGCCTAGCCGCAGGTGGCCTGGCTTTCCAGCCGGAATTCCGCGCCCGCCGCCTCAGGCCCCGCGCGACAGGGCGGCGACCCCGGTGCGGGCAATCTCGACCAGACCCAGCGGGCGCATGAGGTCGGCGAAGGCGTCGATCTTGTCGGGGGTGCCGGTCATTTCGAACACAAAGCTTTCCAGCGTCGAATCGACCACATTGGCGCGGAAGATCTCGGCCAGCTGCAAAGCCTCAACCCGCGCCGCACCGGTCCCGGCGACCTTCAAAAGCGCGAGTTCCCGCTGCACGCTCGGCCCCTCCATCGTCAGGTCGTGCACCGCATGCACCGGCACCATCCGGGAAAGCTGCGCCTCGATCTGGTCGATCACCGCCGGTGTGCCACGGGTGACGATGGTGATGCGGCTCCGGTGCCCGGTATGGTCCACTTCCGCGACGGTCAGGCTGTCGATGTTGTAACCCCGCCCCGAGAACAACCCGATGACCCGCGCCAGCACCCCCGGCTCGTTCTCCACGATCACCGCGAGGGTGTGGCTTTCCTCAACCACCGAATTGGCGGTGCGAAGGTCATAGGCGGAATGGCTCGTGGAGCCTTTCTTGATGTTCAGGGCGGACATATCTCTACGGATTCCTGTATTGCTTGCGACCTTCAGCTTCTGGAGAAGTGTCAACTGCGAAAGCCGTAGTTCGGCTGCTCAATTGATCGGTAAACTCTCTCCAGTCTCTGCTGAGTTTTTCAGAGTCCCAGTCTCCACTGGCACAACGACGATGAGTCTCGACCAGCGGATCAAGTACGCTACTACGTCGACCTTTTGAATACTGCGCTAGTGCGCGAACGTTGCGCTCATTGGGAAAGAAAAGACGGCCATAGTCTATGCTTAATGACAGCTGTAAACACACTTTCTTTCGTTCGGCCTGATCGCCAGTACCGAGTGTGACATACAAATCAGATAGGGATTGTACCCAGTTGTGAAGGTCTTTCTCCCGGGCAAGGCGCGAAGCCAGCCTTCGATCAAGCTGGTTGGTCCAACTGAATGTAGCAGTTACGCCTAGTGCCAAGACAGACACGGCTATCGGTAGCCAGTCTCGAACTAGCTCCAACATCTTAACTGTTCCTTCATCACACCAGCACCGCCCCCTTGGCCCCGATCACCCCTTGGGTATCCGCGTCGCCCAGCAGCATCTCGTTGTGCGGCTTGCCGGAGGGGATCATCGGGAAGCAGTTTTCGTGCTTTTCCACCAGACAGTCAAAGATCACCGGACCGTCATAGCGCAGCATGTCCATGATCGCGTCATCAAGGTCCTTCGGGTCGGCGCATTTGATGCCCTTGCAGCCGAACGCCTCGGCCAGCTTGACGAAATCGGGGAGCGATTCCGACCATGAGGACGAATACCGCTCACCATGCAGCAACTCTTGCCACTGGCGGACCATCCCCAGGCGTTCGTTGTTCAGGATGAACTGCTTGACCGGCGCGCGGAACTGGATGGCGGTGCCCATTTCCTGCATGTTCATCAGCCACGACGCCTCACCCGCGACGTTGATCACCAAGGCCTCCGGATGGGCGATCTGCACGCCGATGGAGGCGGGCAGGCCGTAGCCCATGGTGCCGAGGCCGCCAGAGGTCATCCAGCGGTTCGGATCCTCGAACCCCAGGAATTGTGCGGCCCACATCTGGTGCTGGCCGACCTCGGTCGTGATGTAGCGGTCCATGCCCTTGGTCAGCGCCTCAAGCCGTTCCAGCGCGTATTGCGGTTTGATCGTGGTGGTCGAATTCTTGTAGGACAGGCACTTCACCGCCCGCCATTCCGCGATCTGTGCCCACCATTTCGCCAGCCCCGCCTTGTTGGTCCGGCTGCCGCGCGCGCGCCATTGGCGCAAGGTTTCTTCCAGCACCTCGGCGATGTCGCCGACGATCCCCACATCCACCCGGATGACCTTGTTGATCGAGGACGGATCGATATCGATATGCGCCTTCTTCGAGCCCGGAGAGAAATCCTTGATCCGCCCGGTGATCCGGTCATCGAACCGCGCGCCGATGTTGATCATCGTGTCGCAGCCATGCATCGCAAGGTTGGCCTCGTAAAGCCCGTGCATCCCGAGCATCCCCAGCCAGTTCTTGCCCGAAGCGGGGTAGGAGCCAAGGCCCATCAGGGTGGAGGTGACCG
>NCDS01000208.1:2686-6054 GCA_002280315.1 Rhodobacterales bacterium 32-66-7
GGGCCGGAGTTGATGACACCGCCGCCGGTGTAAAGGATCGGACGTTCAGCGGTCTCGATCAGCTCCACCAGCCGGGCGATCTGGGCGGGGTCGCCCACCGTGCGCGGCTGGTAGTGGCTGATCCTGATCTGGTCGGCTTCCACATAGTCGGCGGTCGCAAATTGCACGTCCTTCGGGATGTCGATCAAGACCGGGCCGGGGCGGCCATGGGTGGCGACATGGAAGGCCTGATGGATCGTCTCGGCCAGCTTTGCGGTGTCCTTCACCAGCCAGTTCATCTTGGTGCAGGGGCGCGTGATGCCCGTCGTGTCGGCTTCCTGGAAGGCGTCGTTGCCGATCAGGTGGGTCGGCACCTGCCCCGTCAGGCAGACGATCGGGATCGAATCCATCAGCGCGTCGGTCAGGCCGGTCACGGCATTCGTCGCCCCAGGGCCGGAGGTCACCAGCACAACGCCCGGCTTGCCCGTGCTGCGCGCATAGCCTTCGGCCATGTGGACCGCACCCTGTTCGTGGCGGACAAGGATGTGGCGGATGTCGTTTTGCTGAAAGATCTCGTCATAGATCGGCAGCACCGCGCCGCCGGGATAGCCGAACACAACCTCGACCCCCTGATCCTTGAGCGCCTGGATCACCATCCGCGCCCCGGTCATCTGTTTCGACATCTCGCTCACTCCCTCTTTCGCGCAACAAAAAGCCCCCGGAAGTTTCCTTCGGGGGCGCATGGGGACCTGAATGGTCAACCGTTACCGGCCCATGCGCATCCTTCCTACGATGACAAGAATTCTGGCCATGGGCCCGACCCCTTCATGTTCGGTTGGAACAGTAGATGCCGATATGGCGGGCGTCAACCGGATTTGCAATCCGAAAATGTCGCGAAGACCCGGTATTTTTGAACTATTGTTGCGGCATGCTGTCACGCTGCGCAATTTATCAAAAGACGCGGTCGGTGGGCGCTAGGCGAGGACAAGAATGTAGCCCGCGTAAGCCGCCAGCAGCGCGAAACCGGCAATCCGGGGCAGGCCGTTGTAGGCGAAGGCCACCACCGCCAGCCCGACGGCACAGAGCGCTGCAACCGGCATGTCGATGCTGACAAACCGCGGATCAACCGGGATCGGCGAGACCAGCGCAGTGATGCCAAGGATACCGAAGATGTTGAAGATGTTCGAGCCGACGACATTGCCGACCGCGATCTCGGTCTCCTTGCGGAAGGCGGCGATGACGCTGGTCGCCATCTCGGGCAGCGAGGTGCCGACCGCGACGATGGTCAGGCCGATCACGGCCTCGGATACTCCCAACGCGGTGGCGATCTCGACCGCTGAGTTCACAAGGAACCGCGCGCCGAGGACGAGGACGATCAGCCCGCCGATGGTATAGGCCCAGGACTTGCGCTGATCCTCCTCGGGCAGGTCCCGCTTCGGCTCGACCTCGCCGGTCAGGAAAGTGCTGGTCAGAAACACGAGAAGGCCCGCAAACAGGATGGCGCCGTAAAGCCGCGTCACCGCACCGCCCCAAAGCATCGCCCAAAGGATGGCGGTCGCTGCCAGCATGAACGCAAGGTCGCGCCACATCTTCCGGGCCGGGATCACCAGGGGGGCGATGGCGGCCGAGATGCCAAGGATCAGCAGGATATTGGCGATGTTCGACCCGACGACATTGCCGATGGCAATCTCGGACCGGCCTTCAAGGGCGGCTTGCAAGGACACCAGAAGCTCGGGTGCCGAGGTGCCGAAACCGACGATGGTCAGGCCGATCACCATCGGCGACAGATGGAAATGCCGCGCGATGGAGGACGCGCCCCGCACCAGCGCCTCACCCCCGGCCAGCAGCATGGCAAGGCCAAGCAGGAAAAGGATATAGGTCACGGTCGGGCTCCCTTGGTTGGTCCTTCTGCATCGCGGCAGACCCGCAGGAATGCAAGAGCCTGAACGCGCCGGAGGTGGAAAATTGCAGCCCCGGGGGGGCAAGTGCAGGCGCAGTCATCGACTGGCACATGATTTTGTTCTTGGCTTGCATTAGGTCCGACAAGCTATAGTCTTTTGCCTGTCACCCGGGGGCAAAGACCCTTGGCGGGCCAACAACGGAGGAGAACTGTATGGATCGTCGCTCATTCTTGACCAAGGCTACCGTCGGCGGTGTCGCCGCTGCTGGGGCCGCCACACTTGCCGCTCCGGCTATCGCGCAGGAAGCGCCCACCGTGACCTGGCGGGTCACGTCGTCTTTCCCGAAATCGCTCGACACCATTTACGGTGCGGCGGAAACCATGGCGAACCAAGTCTCGGCGGCGACCGACGGCAAGTTCACGCTGCAGGTGTTTCCGGCCGGCGAACTTGTCCCCGGTCTTGAGGCTGCCGATGCCGTATCCGCCGGCACGGTCGAGGCGTGCCACACCGCCAGCTACTACTACTGGGGCAAGGACCCGACCTATGCCTTGGGAACCACGGTGCCCTTCGGCCTGAACTACCGCCAGATGAACGCCTGGCTCTATTACGGCGGCGGCAAGGACATGCTGAACGAATACTTCAGCACCCAGAACCTGCATTACATGCCCTGTGGCAACACCGGGGTGCAGATGGGCGGCTGGTACCGCAAGGAGATCAACTCGGTCGCCGACCTTGCCGGTCTCAAGATGCGGATCGGCGGTTTTGCCGGCAAGATCATCGAGAAGCTGGGCGTCGTGCCGCAGCAGATCGCGGGCGGCGACATCTATCCGTCGCTGGAAAAGGGCACCATCGACGCGGCCGAATGGGTCGGCCCCTATGATGACGAAAAGCTCGGCTTCCAGAAGGTGGCGCCGTACTACTACTATCCCGGCTGGTGGGAAGGTGGCCCGACGCTGTCGACCATGGTCAACCTCGACAAGTGGAACGAACTGCCCCCGGCCTATCAGGCGATCCTGGAGTCGGCTTGCGAGGCGGCCAACTCCAACATGATGGCGTCCTATGACCACAAGAACCCGACGGCGCTGAAGTCGCTGGTGGCCAATGGCGCGCAACTGCGGCCGTTCCCGCAGGACGTGCTCTCTGCCGCATTCGATGCGGCCGAGGCGACCTATGCCGAGATCAGCGCCACCAACGCGGCGTTCAAGAAGATCCACGACAGCCAAAGCGCCTTCAAGCGCGATGCCTATCTCTGGGCGCAGATCGCGGAATACAACTACGACATCTTCATGATGACCCAGCAGCAGGCCGGCAAGCTTTAAGCCGGACGGACCAGTTGATGCGAAGGCCCCGGAGCGATCCGGGGCCTTTTGCATGAACGAGTGGTCCGAACCACCCGCAGCCTTTCCGAACGCTCAGGGCGTTACGACCGGAGCGCCAAGTTGCGGGGCACCCGGCAACACCTGCAGCCCCCCGGACGGCGGCGGATTG
>NCDS01000209.1:0-660 GCA_002280315.1 Rhodobacterales bacterium 32-66-7
GTCACGCTCAACTCCGCCTACCTGCGTCCAAGGTCACGCGGCACCGTGCGGCTGGGCAGCGCCGACCCGAAAGCCGCCCCCCTGATCGACCCCAACTACTGGGCCGATCCGCATGACCGCGAAATGTCGATCCGCGGCCTGAAACTCGCGCGAGAGATGATGCGGCAAGCGGCGCTGAAACCCTACGTCCTTGCCGAACGCCTGCCGGGACCGGGGGTGCAGACCGACCAGGACCATGTCGACTATGCCTGCAGCCACGCCAAGACCGACCACCACCCCGCCGGAACCTGCCGCATGGGCAGCGACAAGGACGCGGTCGTCGACCCCCAGCTGCGCTTCAACGGGATCGACGGCCTCCGCGTGGTCGATGCCTCGATCATGCCGCGCGTGGTCTCGTCCAACACCAATGCCGCGACAATCATGATCGCCGAAAAGGCCGCCGACCTGATCCGCGACATGATCCGCGAAAGGATGCCCGAAAGGATGCCCGAAAGGATGCCGACATGATCCGCCACATCGTCCTGATGAAAGCGCGCCCGGACGTAAGCGAAGCCGATATCGCCCGCATCTTCGCCGACCTCGCCGCGATCCGGACCAAACTCTCCGGCGTCCTCGCCATCCACTCCGGCCGCTCCGAAAGCCCCGAGGGGATCGAGCGGG
>NCDS01000209.1:687-7649 GCA_002280315.1 Rhodobacterales bacterium 32-66-7
CACAAGCGCGTCGGTGCGGCACTGGTGGCGGCTGCCGAAGGCGGCCTTGACGGCATCCTCGTCGTCGACTTCGACTGCAGCGGGGACCGGCCATGACCCCTTCTTCCCGCATCCTCCTTTCTGCCCAAATATCCTCGGGGGGTTTGGGGGGCGACGCGCCCCCAATCTCCGAGCCGGTTGCGCGCTTGCGCGCAGAGGCGAGACAAAAGGCGTGCGCGCAAGCGCTCCACCACCTTCGCGCCCCGATGACCGGACCCCGCCCATGCTGATCCTGCCCACAGCCGACGGCCGTCTGGAACCCTATGCCCTGACCGGCACGCCGCTTGCCCCCCGCGCGCCCAAGGTCACCTTGACCCGCACCGCCTTTGCCGCGGCCCATGTGATCAGCGACCCCTTGCGCGAACGAAACCCCTGGGACACGCGCCCCGCCGTCGACTGGGACGCAACGCTCGCCTTCCGCATCCAGCTTTGGGACCAGGGCCTCGATCTGGCCGAGGCGATGGATACCGCCCAGCGTGGCATGGGGGTGGACTGGCCCACAGCCCTCGACCTCATCCAGCGGACGATGCTGGCGGCACAGGCCCACCCCAGGCACCCCCGCGTGGCCTGTGGGGCGGGGACCGATCATGTTGCCCTTCCCGACCTTGCGACCGAAGCTGCGATCCGCGCTGCCTATGAAACCCAGGCCGAAGCGATCGAGGCGGCGGGCGGCCAGCTGATCCTGATGGCCAGCCGCGCCTTTACCGCGATCGGCGCTGGGCCGGACACCTACCGCGCGGTCTACCGCCACCTGATCGATGGCGCGGCCAAGCCTGTCATCCTGCACTGGCTGGGCGCGATGTTCGACCCGACGCTGGCGGGCTACTGGGGGTCACGCGATGTTGGCACCGCCTCCGACCTCGTGCTGTCGCTGATCAGGGAGAACCCGGCCAAGGTCGACGGCATCAAGATCTCCCTTCTGGATCAAGCGCAGGAAGAGGCGTTCCGCGCCCGGCTTCCCGCCGGTGTGCGGCTTTATACCGGCGATGATTTCAACTACGCCCCGCTGATCGAAGGCGACGGCACCCACCACTCCCACGCCCTTCTCGGTATTTTCGCCGCCATCGCCCCCGCCGCGTCCCAGGCGCTGGAGGCGTTGGCCCTTGGCGATCCCGCCACCTACCACCGCCTTCTGGCCCCGACCGTCCCCCTCGCGCGTGAGATCTTTTGCGCGCCCACCCGGTTCTACAAGGCCGGGATTGCGTATCTGTCCTGGCTGAACGGCCACCAGCGGCATTTCATCATGCCCGCCGGTTTTCAATCATCCCGCGACATCACGCATTATGCCAGCCTGTTCCGGCTGGCGGATGCGGCGGGGCTGCTGGCCCGGCCCGACCTCGCGCAGGGGCGGATGGCGCAGCTCCTGGCGCTTCACGGGATCGAACAGGGGTAAGCCATGGACCGCAGGCCCACCATCGTCGATGTTGCCAGCCGGGCGGGCGTCTCCAAATCCACCGTCAGCCTCGTCTTGCAGAACAGCCCCCTCGTCCGCGCCGAAACGCGCGAGGAGGTGCGTCAGGCGATGGCCGCGCTCGGCTATGTCTACAACCGCTCGGCCGCGCAGTTGCGGCAGGCCAATACCGGGTTGATCGGCCTTGTGATCAACGATCTGCGCAACCCGTTCTTCACCGAATTTGCCACCTCGGTGCAGATGGCGCTTTCGGCCAAGGGCTTTGCCTGCGTGCTGGCCAACACGGATGAAGACCCGGCCCTGCAGGCGCAGGTCGTGGCGGCGATGCTGGAGCATGGGGTGGCGGCGCTGATCCTGTCTTCGGCCTATGGCGCGGTCGAACCGACGTTTGAGGCGATTGCCCGCGCCAATATCCCGACCCTGCAGGTCCTGCGCCGCGCGGTGCCCGATGTGGCGCGCTTTCCCTTTGCGGTGCCGGACTACCGCCATGGCAGCCGGCTTGCGACCGACCATCTTCTGGCCCGTGGCGCGCGCCGTATCGCCTTTCTCGGCGGTCTTGCGGGGCGCGAGGTGACCGATCAGCGGATGGCGGGGTATCTGGCGGCTTTGCAGGCGGCTGGCATGGCCCCGCTGCATCTGCCCGGCCGCGCCAGCCGTGCCTTTGGTCGCGATGTGGCCCTGCGCCTTGCGACCGAGTTTCCGAAGGTGGATGCCGTCCTTTGCTTCAACGATCTCGTCGGGCTTGGCGTCTTGTCCGGCTGTGCCGAGATCGGGCGGCAGGTGGCGCGGGACCTGAAGGTCGTCGGCTTCGACGATATCGAGGATTGCGCACAGGTCTGGCCCGGCCTCACCTCTGTCCGCTGCGACATTGCCGCCTTTGGCAACGGGGTCGCCGAAACCGTGCTGGGCTGGCTGGAGACGGGGAGAAGCCCACCGCCCGAAACGGTCACGCCGGTCGATCTGGTCATCCGTGGCTCAAGCCAGGGCTGAGGGTCAGTAGAACCCGACCTCGCGCACCTCGATCAGCGCGTCATGGTCGCGGCCATAGGCGACCACCGCGACCGATGTCAGGCTTTCGGCCCGTGGCACGCTGCGAAGCATTCCGCCCGAGGCGGTGAACTCTGCCAGCGGCAAGCGCACCTCGGTCCAGGTTTCGGTGACCTCGAACCCGGCCTGATAGTATTGCCAGGGTAGCACCGTGCCGCCGGTCCGCAGATGCACGAAATAGCGCTGGCTGTTGCCGCGCACGACCAGCCGCACGCCGGTCGTGCCTTCGGGCGGCGGGGCGGTCAACTCAAGCCGCATCTGGATGAACCCGCCCCGGTTTTCGGTGCTGACCTGTCCGGTCATGCGGGCAAAGCCTTGGCCGTCTTCCTGCACGAAGACCACGCCCCCGGTCGACACACCGCCCATCACCTGATCGGTGAAGAACTGCCAGCGGGTTTCCGGCTTCATGCTGAAATCCTCGATCACTTGGGGGTCCTCGGCCCAGACGGGCGGGACGAGGCACAGAAGAAGGGTGGCGGTCAGGATCATGGCGCGTGTCATGGGGCAGAGGTTACCAGTGTTGCGTGCCCGGCGCACCCTTGATCCGCCCGTCAAGGTTCGCGGTAACCCAGCCGCCGTAAAAGTCGCCCGGCTGCGGGATGACGCGAAGATCGCCGACCCAGACCGCCTCCATCAGCCCGGCATAAAGGGCGACATGGCCCGCAAGCGCTGCGAACCGGGCGGTGGGGGTGTCATAGGCCCAGGCCGCGCGGCGCGCGGTCGCCGCCCCCGCAAGAACATCGAAATACCGCGCCACGCCTTTCCATTCGCAAAGGCTGCTGCCCGCCACCGGGATCAGGCTGGCCTGGAAATCCGCCACCGGCAGGTAATAGGTCGGGGCGTGATGGGTCTCAAGGACCCTTGCACATTCTCGCGCGGCAGGTCGGTCATCGGGGGCCTTTCGGGATGGGGTCTTCGGAAGGGGCATCGGGCAAAGCCTGCGCCAGGATATGGGGGATCTTTTCCCTGACCTTGAAGAAGCCCGCCGTGGTATGCGGCCAGATCGCCGTATCCCAGTCACGCTGCCATTCAGTGAAAATGATGCCCGCCTTGGCAAGGGCTGGCCTCGCCTGATCAAGCCAGTCCAGAAGCGGCCCCCGGGTGACGTAAGCCGTGGCAATCTGCGTCGCCCCGGCAGCGGCGGCCCACTTCGTCAAGGCAGCAGGGTCATCCGCCCGCAGCGCCGTCGCCGGATACCCGCAGCGCCGGGCCGCATCCGCCAGCGCCCCGGCTTCGAACCGAAGTACCAGGTCCGACACCGGAAGTGGGGACCGCAGATCGCTTGCCGACAGGGTGGCAACCGCCCCGACATCCAGGGCCGAAAGGGCGAAATCCTCGACCCGGCAATCCTCATCCGTGATCAGAAGCGCGGTCGGGCGGCCCGGCTTCGGCGCGGTCACGGGGCGGAGGGGCTGGACGGGCGGCAAAGCGGGGGGTGAAGCGGCCGGCGGTGAAGGTCGCGATGTTCTGCGCGTCGGCTGGATAGGGCTTGCCACGGGTGTGGAGCCCCGCAACCCAGCGCCAGCCAAGCGTGTTCGACGCTGCATCCCCGTCAAGCAGGTGGCGATAGAAGAAATCCGCCCCAAGCCGCCAGGGCAGCCCCAGCGTGAAGATCCAGATCGAGGCGAACCACATCCGCGCGTGGTTGTGGAGATACCCGGTCTCCACCAGTTCCGCAGCCCAGGCGTCGAAACAGTCCAGCCCGGTCTGCCCGTCCATCGCGCGCTGAACATCGCGGCGGAGGCGACGGTCGCGGTCAAGGGCGGCAAGGTCACCCTCCAACCCGGACCGGTAGCTTTGCCAGACCTGCGGGCGCCGCTCCATCCAGCCTTTGAAATAGCCGCGCCAGATGACCTCTTGCACGAACTTTTCGGCGTCCTCCGGCCCATGCGCGGCGAGGGCTGCCGCCACGACATCCGCCTCCAGCACCAGCCGCCGCCGGATATAGGGCGACAGGACCGACACCGCCTTGTGCGCGCCCGGGCCGTGGTCGGTGTTGCGGCCACCCGCGTAGCGCCGCCCCATCCGGGGGATGAAGGCCTGAAGGATCCGCTCTCCCTCGGCGCGGGTCGGGGTCCAGTCGGTCATGTCCGGCAATACCCCTCGACCATTGGACGCAAGGCGACCCGCGCCCGGAGCTTTGCCGCCATCAGATACATGCCGCCGATCTTGCGGTGCAGAAACAGCGTGGCGGCGGGGGGGACATGCTGAAGCTCCCGGTCGGTGCCGATCGCAAGGCCCATGTCGCGCAAGCGTTCCAGAAGGTCACTGGTGCCAAAGTCGAAGGGGCCCTGCTGCCGCACCGGCCCCATCGCGGTGGTGAACATCGCCTGGATCAGGTCCTGATGGTGGGGCGCGGTATCGGGGCCGAAATAGCCGATCCGCAGCATCGCCGCCCGGGTTTCCGCAGCCCCGCCGTCCAGCGCCGCCCGGGCGAGGGTGCGGAAATCTTCGGACAGGTCCGGCGCGATGGGCTGGACGGCCCCGAAATCCAGCAGGACGATGCGGCCGGAGGCGGGGTCGAAACGGTAGTTGGCAAGGTTCGGATCGGTCTGCATCGCGCCGAACCGGAACAACTCCCGCAGGGTGAGGTCGATCAGCGCCGCCGCCACCCGGTCCCGCTTTGCCTGCGGGGCATCCTGAAGGCTGTCCAGCGGCACACTCTCCATATAGGTCATCGCCAGGACCTGCGGCGTGCAAAGCCCCTCATGCAAGGCGGGCAGGGCAAAGTCCTCCGATCCGGCCAGAAGCCCGCGAAACCGCGCCAGATGCTGCGCTTCGGCGCGGTAGTCGGCCTCGGCGTGCAACTGCCGCTTCGCCTCGGCCAGAAGTGGGCTGATATCCATGCCGCGCGGCAGAAGGCCCGGCAGACGCATCAGGGTGGCCACGTTGTCGACATCGCTGTCGATGCTCGCCCGCACCCCGGGATATTGCACCTTGATCGCCAGCACCTGCCCGTCGCGCGTCACCGCCCGGTGCACCTGCCCGATGGAGGCGGCGGCAAACGGGCGCACGTCGAACCGGGCAAAGCGGCCATACCAGCCCGAACCCCATTCGCCGTTCAGCACGGTCTGCAACTGCTTTGGCGGCATCGGGCGGGCATCGGCGCGCATCCGGGCCAGGATCGCCGTCAACTCGTCCGGCAGGACCAGCCCCGTGTCCATCGACAGCATCTGCCCCAGCTTCAACGCCGCCCCGCGCAAATGCGACAGGCCTTCGGTCAGCCGCAGCGTATTCGCGGGTGTCAGGAGGAGCTGCCCCAGATCAGGCCGCCTGCCATTGGCCAGCGCCCTGAGGCCGCCAGCCGCAACGCTGCCCGCAATCCCCGTCGCGATCCCGCCAAACCGCAGCAGCCGCGCCGCGCGTCCGGTCGGCACCGCAGCGCCCTTGTCCTCGCCTGACACCTGCGCCTCCCCTCAGGCTTTGGGCCGGGCGGCCTGCCTGCGCAAGTGCCAGCGGTAGATAAGCGGGGCAAGGACATGGTCATAGACCGCCGAGGCTGCATGCCGGATACCCGGCAGCCCGACCACCCGCGCCACCCAGCGATAGCGCGGCATTTCGGCCCAAAGGACCAGAAACGCCGGGATACCGGAGGTGAGCCGCCCGTCATGCAGCACATAAAGCCTGCGCGCTGCGGTATCGGCGTCCAGCCCCCAACCCTCCCGCGCGGTGGAGTTCAGGTCGTCGAACCGGATCGGCAGACCTTTGGCCGCAGCATAGCGGGCATAGTGCCGGATCTCGAAGTTGCAGACCGGGCAGTCGGCGTTGAAAAGGACGGCGGTTTTGGGGGCGTTTTCCATCAGCCTCAGCTAGGGCACCCGCTCTTGAAATCCAGCATGCAAGGGGCATGCGTCGCAGTTGACGCTTGAAGCGGTGCGGGTGTTGCGGTCCTATGGCCTTATGGCAAACGCTCCCCTCCTCTCCTGGGCCGATTGCGCCCCCCGTCTGGTCGCGGTCGCCGCCGGTCGCGCCCCCGCCGATCTGGTCATTCGCGGCGGCACCCTCGTCAATGTCCAAAGCCGTGAGGTGTTGCCCGGCTGGCAGGTCGCGGTGGCCGAGGGGCGGTTCGCCTATGTCGGCCCGGACGCGTCGCACTGCATCGGTCCTGCGACCGACGTTGTCGACGCCACCGGCCAATACCTGATCCCGGGCCTCTGCGACGGGCATATGCACATCGAATCCGGCATGCTGACCCCGGCCGAGTTTGCCGCCGCCGTGATCCCGCATGGCACGACGACGATGTTCACCGACCCGCATGAAATCGCCAACGTGCTGGGCTTGTCGGGCGTCAGGATGATGCATGACGAGGCGCTGTTGCAGCCGATCAACATCTTCACCCAGATGCCGTCCTGCGCGCCCTCCGCCCCGGGGTTGGAGACGTCGGGGTTTGAGATCGGCCCCGATGACGTGGCCGAGGCGATGCGCTGGCCCGGCATCATCGGTCTGGGCGAGATGATGAATTATC
>NCDS01000210.1 GCA_002280315.1 Rhodobacterales bacterium 32-66-7
AGACCGGCAAGCGCGGCTTTGCGCGACCAGCACCACGGCCACCGCAGCCTGTTTCCGGCTTGCCGCAGGGGCCGGATCCTTCAGACTTTTGCGGGCTGCCCCGCGTGTGAGCCGCACTTCCTTGCCAGACCTGGCACCTGCGGCGGGACAATCCGCTTCAAGATCGCGGTGCGGAATGAATTCGGACAGGGCCGCCAGGAGCCCGGCCTTCACCGCGTCGAAGTCGGGGACAAAGACCCGTCGACGGCACCCCTGCCCCCAGGGCCAGCACCGGATGCACGGTTCTGCACGCGTGACAGCGACAGGTCCGCCTCACCCTGCAAGGCACAGGTGTCACCCGAAAGATCGGCGTCCAGGTTCATCTCGACCCGACACAACCGCGCGGTCTCCTTCTTGGTCAGGGCACCGCCCCGCTGCACGGCGCGGAATGGAAACGGGGCGGCAGGTGTTCCAGACCCTGCCGCCCCAGGAAAGAAAGAGGTCTTGAAACCCGCATGCCGCCAATCCCGCGCGGCCTGTCTGACGTAGCAAACCGGTGCCCCGCGCGCATACCCCATCTGCGGTAGGACGCCGGATCAGCGGCCTGCCCCGCCGGTCCTTGCCATCTCGACCACGGCGGCGAGGACGGCGGGCCATTCGGTCATGAACAAAAGCTGCCCGGTATCGGGCAGGAAGCGCAGGTCGAGATGCGGATACTCCACCGCAAGTTCCCGGATCGTCACCGCCGGGGACTGCGGGTCCTGATCGCCCTGAAAGAGGCAAACCGGAACCTTGACCGCCTGCACCAGCGCCGACCAATCCTTTTCCGAACCGATGCATTCGGCCGAGAATGCCGCATGCGCCGACCAGCCTTTCGACAGGCAAACCTCGGAGCCTTCAAGGATTGCAGCCCGCACCTCGGCCCGGTCGAAGGCTGCCATGTCCGCCGGACTGCCGCCGTTCACCTGGCGAAAGAACGCCTCCTTGCCCAGCCGCCGCGCCAGGCTCAACCCGGCCTGCACGAGGAAGGGGAGCACCTTCGGCGCATAACGGGCGTTGGCCAGGATGAAGCGCTGCCACTTGTCCATCCGTTCATACTGCGCTGCGGTCTTCAGTGGCAGCTGGCAAGCCGCCCCGACGATGCCGCGCACCAGATCCGGTCGGGTGAGAGACAGTTGCAGCGCATAGCGCAGATCGGCACCCAGCGGCAGGGCGACGGCATTCTGCACCCCCAGATGATCCAGGACCGCAGCATAGTCGCGCACGACGCCTTGCAGGTGGTCGACCCCGCGCGGCAACGCCTCAGTCCGGCCGTATCCGGCCCGAACCGGGACGATCACCCGCAGCCCGCGTCTTGCCACCATTCGCTCCGCCGCCTGGGGCCAACGGATCAACCCGAAATCGAGATGCATGTAAAGCACCGCCGTCCCGCCGGGATCGCCGAACTCGATCCACGTGAGCCGCCGCCCGTCGGGGCCGCGCATCTCCTGCCAGGGGCGCGGCTCAAGCGTGGCAAGGTCGGGCACCGCCCCCTGCCCCTCATGCGGGATCAGCGCCACATCCAGAAGCCCAAGGACGACCCGCACCAGCTCGGCCTGGCTATGGGTCTCGGTCTTGGCCAGCACCGAACGGACCTGCGTCCGCACGGTTTCCAAGGACCGGCGCCGGGCCAGGGCGATCTCGCGCAGCGGCAGGCCAAGCGTCACGCCGCGCACGATCTCGACCTCGGCCGTGGTCAGGCCGAAGGCGTCCTGCACCGTGGTCTCGAACCCCTCGGGCCAGACGAGTTCGGTCGACACCACCAGCGCAAGCGGTCGCGCCGCCTCGGTGCCGGTGCTGACCGGGGTAACCCGCAGGATCACCGGGCTTTCCGTCCGGTTGGAGCGGATGCGCAACGTGACCACCTTTTCCGCCTTGCGGGTCGCGACGCGGCGGATCACCCCCACCAGCAGCGCGCGGTCTTCCGCATCGAAGGGAAGATCGGCAAAGGCCCCGCCCTCAACCACCCCAAAGGCGATGCCGGCCGCCCGGTTGCAGGACGCGATGGTCGTGCCGCCATCAGCCAGAAAGGCGGCCGAGCGGTGGATGTCGGCCAGCACCGACCGCTGCCCGACCTGCCCTTCGCTCGCCTCCAGCCGGTCGAGAAAGACCGTTGCCCGCGCGACATGCGCCTCGATCTCGGGGTCTTCCAGCGGGACGGCACGATCCACCGCCCCGACCCGCAAGGGCGCTGCCCGCACCTCCCAGATATCGAGAAGCTCCTCCAGCCGGATCGGATCGACCGCGACGTCGTAAAGCCGCTCCACGATCTCGGCCCGGTGGTCGCGATCGGCAAGGGCAGCGCTGATCTTCTGTCCGGGGTCGGTCATGCCTGGCAGGTTAGCCAGCCGGACTTGCACATCAAGTCGGCTCATGCTTGCCGGACCGCTTTTTTTCCGGGTCCGCTTATGCTTTACGCTTTTATCCGGATGACAGGAGATTGCGATGACGACGCTCTACGGTGTTTTCAGGTCCCGCGCTTCGCGGCCGATCTGGCTGCTTTACGAATTGGGCCTGCCCTTTACCCATGTCCCGGTGATCCAGGCCTACCGACTGCCCCGGGCCAGCGCGCCGGATGCGCCGTTCAACACCACCTCGGCCGAGTTTCTGCGGGTCAACCCGCTTGGCCAGATCCCGGCCTGGGTCGAGGACGGTCTGATCCTGACCGAATCGCTGGCGATCACCAACCACATCGCCCGCCAGCACGGCGGCGCGCTGGGACCCCGGACCCCGGCCGAACATGCGCTGACCGAACAGTGGGGCCTCCTTGCCGTCACGGCGATCGAGACCCCGGCGCTGGAGATTCTGGACGTGATCGGCGCCGAGGGCGACAAGACGCCCGAGGGCCAGGCCGCCATCGCCATCGCCGCCGAAAAACTCCGCCGCCCGCTGAAACGGCTGGAGGCGCATCTTGGCCAGCAGAGCCACCTCGTCGGCGACCGCTTCACCGTGGCCGACATCAACGTTGCCGAATGCCTGCGATACGCCCAGGGCCACCCGACGCTGATCGGCGAGTTCCCGGCGGTGAAAGCCTGGCTGGAGGGCTGCCAGTCGCGGGTGGCGTTCAAGCGGATGTGGGCGGCGCGGATGGCGGAGCCTGCGTAGGCCGCAGCCGACGGAAGCGGGGGTTTCACACCCCCGCACCCCCGTGGGATATTTGGGGAAGAGAAAGTCCTCGTGGTTGTCTTTTCACTCTAGGCAATGGACTGATCCCACGACCCTCAGCAGTAGGGCAGAATCCGAGATCTGAATTGCTGAAGCAGGAAATCAGTCGGTCGCTTAACGAGGTCATCAGCTGTTCGCCACAAGGTCTCGACTAGGAACGGCGTCTCGGCCAAGCTCTCCCACATACTCGTCTATTAGACTGGCAACTTGGTCGTCAGCCGGGATATCCTGATATTTTTGCCGAACTCTACTGTCGGCAACCGAAAGTCTCGCATTAATCAATACGTGCCCACGCACAGCCTCGCAAACGTCCCACGACCACAGTTTGCGGATGTTATGACCTTCGCGACCAGCCTTAGGATAAGCTTCCCCGTTTAGGCATACGCAGGCTTTGAGCATCAGCTCTAGTCCATGCCCTGCCAGCGCAAGAGTCGGGCGGAACAGCAGCCTTCGACCATCTTTCGGTGCCGCATCCAAGGTCTTGGCGGCTTCCATGTACTGCTTGGCGACGACAGCTATCTGTCCGGCCTCTGAGTCCAAATATTCAGGTCCAATTATCATGGCTTGGCGTCACTTTCAGGCCATTCAGCATTTGTAGCGGCCTTATAAGGCTAAGCATGCACTTGGGGATATTCCGCTACAAGATCAACACCCCGCAGCCCGACCAAGCCAAGCCGCGGGGTGTCTTTCCCTTCGCGGTCATCGGCGTCCCCGCCTGTACCGCGCGATCACTCTGACTCGATTCCAGTAAACACCCGATTAACGTTAACGCGCACCTGATTTTGCCAGAACGCCTCTGCCATAGACGCATCAAAAACCCGACCACTCTCAACGCCGCATTAACCTTAACGCGCCCATGGTAACTGCCATTCCTTTCTGCCCCAAATATCCCACAGGTGCGTCCAGTGGTGCGCCATTGGTTCGAGAACCATTGGACGCGGGGGGTGTGAAACCCCCGGTCCGACGCCCTATCACAGCACCTGCTTCTGCCAGGGATGCGCCTCGCGAAACCCCAGCACCTCCCGGATCTTCCGGTTGGACAGCAATCCCTCCCGCTCCGCCACCGGTCGTGACAAGGGGACGTTCGGGAAGAACCGCGCCAATAGCTCCGAGTTCGGCTGCGGCACCGCGTTCTCGTCGTTCACCGCGTTGAACACCTGGAACCCCAGCCCATCCTTCTGCAAACAGAGATCGACGATCTGCCCCAGATCCCGCGCATCGATGTAGGAGAAGGTGATCCGCCGCCGCAGCCCCGGGTCCGTAGCCGTCGTCTCCGAGGACGCGATGATCACCTTCCGCACCCCCATCTTCAGCGCCGCTTCCAGCACGTTGTAGGTCCCGACCGTGTTCACCCGATAGGTCTCGGTATCGGGCACCATCCCGTAGCGCGGCACGGCGGCGAAATGCACCACGGCATCGAACAGCTTCGCCGCCCCGTCCTCCTGCTCGTCATACCCGGCATGGGTCCGCATCGCCGAATAGACCTGCCCCGCGTCGCAGATATCGCCCAGAAGGTCATGCACCCCCGGCAGCCCAAGCGGAACAAGGTCGAAGTTCAGCACCCTGTGCCCCTGCGCCACAAGGTACGGCACCACATGCCGCCCTGCCTTCCCCGACCCGCCCGTGAACAGTACCCGCATCGCCAATCCTCCGCTTTTCCCCAAACCTAGGCTGCAAACCCCACCGAGACCAGAGCCTGACGGGATCGGCAAGGCGCCTCCCCTGCCCCGCGTGGGGAGGGGATGGGGGTGGGGGGGCCCCGCATGGCAGTCGCAAGGCCCCACATCTTGCGCCCACCCCCCCGCGAGTGGTCTAATGGCTGCGAACAGAAGGGTATCCCCATGACCGACCTCCTCTCCGGCGATTCCACCTATGACGCCTCCTCGATCGAGGTCCTCGAAGGGCTGGAGCCCGTCCGCAAGCGCCCCGGCATGTATATCGGTGGCACGGATGAGCGCGCGCTCCATCACATGGTCGCCGAAATCCTCGACAACGCGATGGATGAGGCGGTCGCAGGCCACGCCAACCGGATCGAGCTTGAGCTTCACGCCGACAACTCCGTCACCGTGCGCGACAACGGGCGCGGCATCCCGGTCGACCCTCACCCCAAATTCCCCGGCAAATCCGCGTTGGAGGTGATCCTCTGCACCCTCCACGCCGGCGGCAAGTTCTCCAACAAGGCCTACTCTACAAGCGGCGGTCTGAACGGCGTCGGCTCTTCGGTGGTCAACGCGCTTTCCGACCTGATGACCGTGCAGGTCGCCCTCAACAAAGAGCTCTACGAACAGAGCTTCTCCCGCGGCATCCCTCGCGGCCCGATCCAGAAACTCGGCCCGATCCAGAACCGCCGCGGGACCACCGTCACCTTCCACCCCGACCCGGAGATCTTCGGCCACCAGACCCTGAAACCCGCCCGCCTTTACAAACTCGCCCGCTCCAAGGCCTATCTCTTCTCCGGCGTCGAGATCCGCTGGAAATCCGCCGTCGCCGACGAAGGCACCCCGTCAGAGGCCACCTTCCACTACCCCGGCGGCCTCGCCCAATACCTCTCCGACACCCTGGCGAAAATCACCACCTACGCCGAACGCCCCTTCGCCGGACGCGTCAGTTTCGAGGAGAAATACCAGATCCCCG
>NCDS01000010.1 GCA_002280315.1 Rhodobacterales bacterium 32-66-7
GAAAATGACGACGACCGCTTCACTCGATTTTGACGCCACCTTCGACCGCCTCGGGCATCTCGGGGTCGAAAAGCAGCTTCGCGCGCAGCCGGGTGTCACCTCGGTGGCCGCCAATCCGGCGGGGCCGTCGGTGACCGTGACCTTCGACGAAGGCAGGACCAGCATCGAGACGTTGCGCAAGGTCGTCGAGGACTGCGGCTTTCACTGCGAGGGAGAGGCGCTGCCGCGGCACGTGTGTTCCGCCCACGACGGCCATGCCGCTGCCATGGCGGACCATTCAGGCCATGGCACGGGACATGGCACCGGACACGGCAAGGGGGCCGACAGCCCAGCCCCGGCCACCCCCTCCGGCCACGATGCGATGGCCCACGAGATGGGTCACGGTTCAGGCGACATGCAGTCGATGGTGCGCGACATGCGCAACCGGTTCTGGGTCGCCCTGGTCTTCACCATTCCGATCTTCGTCTGGTCGCCGATGGGCGGCATGTTCACGCCGCCGGCGCCGCCGTTCGGGTTGCGGCTTGACCAGTGGCTGTTCATCCTGGCGACAGCCGCCGTGATCTGGCCGGTCTGGCCTTTTGTCGTCGCAGCCGTGCGGGCGCTGCGCAACGGCGTGCTGAACATGGCGGTGCTGGTGATCCTGTCGGTTGGAACCGGCTACGCCTTCAGCGTCGGATCGACCTTCTTCTTTCCCGGCGTGCAGTTTTACGAGGCGGTCGCGGTCCTTCTGGTGTTCATCCTGCTTGGCCACTGGCTCGAGATGCGCGCCCGGGCCGGTGCTTCGGAGGCGATCCGCGCGCTGATGGACCTAGCACCGCCGATGGCGACCGTGCTGCGCGACGGGCGCGAGGTCGAGGTGCCCACCGCCGAGGTGCTGAAGGGCGAAACCGTGGTGATCCGTCCGGGCAACAAGATCCCGGTCGACGGCGAGGTTACCGAAGGCACGTCGCTGGTCGACGAATCCATGCTGACCGGCGAATCCATGCCGGTGCAGAAGACCGTCGGCAGCACGGTGATCGGCGCCACGATCAACAAGTCGGGAACCTTCCGCTACACCGCCACCAAGGTCGGTGCCGACACCGCGCTGGCCCAGATCGTCAAGCTGGTTCAGGAGGCGCAGAACTCCAAGGCACCGGCGCAGCTGCTGGCCGACCGAGCCTCGCAATGGCTGGTGGTGATCGCCATCGTCATCGGCGTCGCCACCTTTGCGGTCTGGTATGGCTTGATCGGGGCGGAGTTTCTGTTCGCGCTGACGCTGACGATCACTGTCTTCGTCATCGCCTGCCCCGACGCCCTGGGGCTGGCCACCCCGATGGCGGTGATGGTGGGCACCGGGCTTGGCGCGATGAACGGCATCCTCTTCAAGAACGCGAGCGCGCTCGAGGATGCGACGAAACTCGATGTCATCGTCTTCGACAAGACCGGCACCCTCACCATGGGACAGCCGAAGGTGGTCGATGTGGTCGCCGCCGAGGGTGTCAGCGCGGACGAGGTGCTTGCCGCCGCCGCCGCCGTGGACAAGGGCTCGGATCACCCGCTGGCGGTCGCCATCGTCGAGCGCGCCGCCGACCTGACGCTGGGCAAGATGTCCGGGTTCGAGACGCTGGATGGCCGCGGGGCCAGCGCCACTGTCGCGGGCAATCGGGTTCTGGTCGGCAACCGCCGCCTGATGGAGGAGGAAAAGGTGCCGCTCGGTGCCCTGTCCGAACAAGCGGATACCCTCAAGGGCGCGGGCCGGACCGTCGTGCATGTCGCCCGGGACGGTGCTGTCCTGGGGCTGATCGCGATTGCCGATGCGCTGCGTCCGACCGCGAAGGAAACCGTGGCCCGGCTGCGCGAACGCGGCGTCCAGGTGGCGATGCTGACCGGCGACAACGCAGGCACCGCCGCGCGCATCGCCGGGGAACTCGGGATCGACATCGTGCTCGCCGATGTGCTGCCGGGTCAGAAGGCCGACAAGATCAAGGAACTGCAGGCCCAGGGCAAGAAGGTCGGCATGGTCGGCGACGGGGTGAACGACGCCCCGGCGCTGACCCAGGCCGACGTGGGCTTTGCCATCGGCGCGGGCACCGACGTGGCGATGGAAAGCGCCGATGTGGTGCTGATGAGAAGCGACCCGCATGATGTGCTGGGCGGGGGTGTTCTTTCCCTACACGATCAGCCCCGAGGTCGCCGCCCTGGCGATGTCGGGTAGTTCTGCCCTGGTCGCCGTCAACGCCCTGCTTTTGAAACGGACGCGGCTCGAGGGCATGACCCGCCGTTCTCCGGCCAAGGCTGCCGCGCCGCAGACGCTGGAGGTGGCGTCATGAAACCCGGCGGGATCGCCTCGTCGCGCCGGACGGCACTCGTCCTGCCGATGGCGGCGGTCGCATCGGGGGTCTTCTCTGTGGTCGCACGCGGGAAGGAGGGAGCGGGCGCCGACACGATGACCGTCGGCGGCGTCCTGGCCTATCTCGGCGTGATGCCTGCCGCCATCGTGCAAGGCGATCCGAAATCCCACCCCGAGCGCGCGATGCACGGCGGCGCGCCCGAGGGGCAAGACCAGTATCATCTGGTGCTTGCCCTGTTCGACGCCGCGTCCGGCACCCGGATCGAAACGGCGCAGGTTTCGGTCAATGTGATGGGTCTTGGCCATGTCGGCGGAACCCGGCTTGACCTTGAGCCGATGAAGATTGCAGACACGGTGACTTGGGGTGCTTTCGTAAAGCTTGCTGACAGCGCGTCCTATCAGCTTTCCTTCGAGGTCGTTCTTCCGGGCCGGGCAAAGGCCATTCAGTTTCCATTCACCTACACGCATTCGTGAGGCAAGCGCTTCGGCGCTGCAATCCTTTCGGTGCGCGCGCGTCTGTTCATGGCAACCCAGACCATGAAGGACCCACATCCAATGGCCCAGCAAAGCTCATTCGAGACCGACGTTGAAAATGCTACCCATGCGCGACGGGTCCGCGGGGGCCCGGTCGTCGGCGGCGCTTCGGCACTGGTTGCCACGATCCTGCGGCGGATCGTCCGGCGCGGATCACTGGAATGGACCGAGGCGGGTGGCCGGACCTACCGCTTCGGTACCGGTGGCGCGCCCGATGTCGCGGTCCGGCTTCTGGACCGCGACCTGCCCTTGCGCCTGCTGGCCCAGCCGAACCTTGCGCTTGGCGAAGCCTGGATGGACGGCCGGCTGGTGCTGCAACGGGGGACGCTGCGGGAGCTTCTGGACCTGCTGACCTCGGGCGGGCCGGAGGCGCTCGACTCGCTGCCCGGAAGCGGTCTGCGGGCGATGGCCGACCGGCTTCTGTCGCGGCGTCGGCACCGCAATCCCTCGGCGCGCGCGCGGGCCAACGTGGCGCATCACTATGACCTGTCCGACGATCTCTACGATCTCTTTCTCGACCGCGAGCGGCAGTATTCCTGCGCCTATTTCGAACGCGGCGACGAGACCCTGGACGAGGCGCAGGCGGCAAAGATGCATCGCATCGCGGCCAAGCTGGTGCTGAACCGTCCCGGCCTTTCGGTTCTTGACATCGGTTCGGGCTGGGGCGGGCTGGCGCGGTCGGTGGCGCGCGACAGCACCGCGAATGTCACCGGCATCACCTTGTCGCGGGAACAGCTGGCCTACGCCACCGCGCGGACCGAAGCCGAGGGTCTGGCCGGACGCGTCAAGTTTCACCTGCGCGATTACCGCGACGAGCGTGACCGCTACGACCGGATCGTGTCGGTCGGCATGTTCGAACATGTGGGACCATCGGATTACGACACCTTCTTCGCGACGATGGCCCGCGCGCTGAAGCCCGACGGCGTGGCGCTCCTGCACTCCATCGGCATCATGGGTGCCGAAGGCGGCAGCGATCCCTGGATCCGCAAATACATCTTTCCCGGCGGCTATTGCCCCACGCTGTCGCAGGCCATCGCCGCGGCCGAGCGCGCGGGGCTCTGGGTGACGGATGTGGAGATCCTGCGTCTCCATTACGCCGAAACGCTGCGCCTCTGGCACGAGCGGTTCGCCGCCCGCCGCGACGCCGCGCGCGCGCTTTATGACGAACGGTTCTGCCGGATGTGGGAGTTCTATCTCGCGGCCTGCGAGGCGGGATTCCGCAACGGTCGGACCATGGTGTTCCAGTTGCAGCTTGCCCACCGGCGCGATGCCGTGCCGTTGACCCGGGCCTATCTCGACGGCGCGAACCCGGCTCAGGGCGGCCCGAAAAACCTGGCTTGAAACATGCGCATTCTGACAACCACGCCGGAAATGGGCGTCGCGGTGATAACAGGCTGTGCGTTTGCCCGGCGACTACAGTTCTCGCACGATTTTCATCCTGAGCATCGCGCACGCTGTAATCCTTACACTTTACCGCCGTCTGTCAGTTCGGACCGATCAGGGATTGAGGGTATCCATGGAACCGCACCGAAGGAATCGCACCGTATGCCTTCGCGTTTTCAGGGGTTCTCCCAAAGGCACTGAGCGGCCAGTCCGCCGGCATCAACAGGGTGGCACAGACATCTTCGCTGCGCTTTGGTCCACGGGCATTTCGGCAACCAAACAACAGGAGTACGAGAAATGAACATGAAGGACTGTATCGACAACTGCAGCGACTGCCACAACATCTGTCTTGAGACGCTGGCGTACTGCCTCGGCAAGGGCGGGCAACATGTCGCTTCGGCGCACATCCAGGCGCTTCTGGATTGCGCGGATACCTGCCGGATCAGCGCCGACTTCATGCTGAGAAACTCGCCGCTGCACGGCCGGACCTGTGGCCTTTGTGCCGAAGCGTGCGAGCGGTGCGCCCAGTCCTGCGAAGCCTTCGGCAATGACGCGCAGATGAAGAAATGCGCCGAGATCTGCCGGCGCTGCGCCAAGTCCTGCCGCGACATGGCTGCGTGACAAATGACGACCGGGCGGGCGCACGGACGCCCGCCCGGCTGGCCTGTCAATCCCGCAGGCGGCGCCCCATTTGATGCCGGTCGCGAAAGTTCACCGGCGCGCGCTCAGCTTTGGGAGCACGCACGGCAGGATGGCCGGGTGTGGGCCACCCTGCCGTCACGGAACCGCCTTACAACCCGCGAGCCGCGAGCCAGGCCTTCATCTCGGCGATCTCGGCCTCTTGAGCGGCGATAACCTCTTCCGCGAGCTTGCGGATTTCCGGGTCTTTCCCGTATTGCAACTGAACCTGCGCCATCGCGACCGCGGCTTCATGATGCGGGATCATGCCGCGCACGAAATCCACGTCGGCGTCCCCGGTGTAGGGCACCATCATGTCCGCCATCATCTGGTCCATTGCCGCCGCATAGGCCTGCACGGCCGGATTTCCGGCCAGTTCTGCCGGGATCAAGGAGGCATGGCTCATCATGCCCATGTCCCCCATGTCCATGTCCCCCATGTCCATGCCGCCCATGTCCATGCCGCCCATGTCCATATCGCCCATGTCCATGCCGTCCATGGTTTGCTGGGCGAATGCGATCCCGCCGACAACAGCGACAGCCGCCATGGACAGCGCGAGAGTACGTTTGTTCATTCAGATTATCCTTCAATGATATGTTCTGTCAGGCAGGCGCGTAGCCAACCTCGGTGAGGGCAGCGACCAATCGGTCGCGAGAGGCCGCTGATTTCACGTCGACCTTGTGCGACGCGGGATCTGCGGTCACTTCGGCAGAGGGGTCCACCGACTGGATCGCCTTGGTGACGCTGCGCGCACAGCCGCCGCAGGTCATGTTCTGAATATGGAACTGCATGAGTGTCTCCCTTGAACAATCGCCTCGTGCTGCAGGATATGGGCCTTCCCACCGTTGTAAGGTCAAGGGAACAAATCCGTGATCTGCGCACCTGAAAACAGGACTTGACCTTACCATCATGGGAAGCCCTACTTCATTGCCCGGAGTGACCCGGTATCGGAGTGCCGCCATGAACATACACGCCCCTCAAGCCGCCTCGACAGAGCTCGGAAAGGTCGTGATCGACGTCGAGGGCATGACCTGTGCCTCCTGTGTCGGGCGCGTCGAGCGTGCCCTGCAATCCGTGCCGGGGGTGCGGACTGCCGCCGTCAACCTCGCGACGGAACGGGCAGAGATCATCGGACCGGCCCTGGACCGGGCAGCTTTGGTAAAGGCAATCGAGGATGCGGGCTATGACGTGCCGACGCGTCCCGTCGATCTTGCCATCGAGGGAATGACCTGCGCCTCCTGCGTCGCGCGGGTGGAGCGGGCCTTGAAGGCGGTACCCGGCGTGACCGCAGCCAGTGTCAATCTGGCCACGGAACGCGCCACGGTCACCGGAACGGCCGACCTTGCCGCCCTGATCGGCGCAATCGCGGATGCGGGGTACGAAGCGCGGGCAGCGGCCGCAAGCGCCGACAGCGCGGACCCCTCTGCCGAGAAGAAGGCGGCCGAGGAAGCCCTGCTCCGCCGCGACGTCACCATCGCCGCCGCGCTGACGCTGCCGGTTGCCGTGCTTGAGATGGGGGCGCATCTGGTCACCTGGATTCACATGGCGGTGGTGAACACGATCGGCATGCAGAACAGCTGGTATCTGCAGTTTGCCCTGACGACTGCGGTTCTCCTCGGTCCCGGCCTGCGGTTCTACCGCAAGGGCTTTCCGGCGCTGGCCCGGCTTGCGCCTGACATGAACAGCCTGGTCGCGGTCGGAACTTCGGCCGCCTACGGCTATTCGCTGGTCGCGACCTTTGCGCCTGCCGTTCTGCCCGAGGGCACGCTGAACGTCTATTACGAGGCGGCGGCGGTGATCGTCACCCTGATCCTTCTGGGCCGCCTGCTCGAGGCCCGCGCCAAGGGCCGCACGTCGGAGGCGATCAAGCGGCTGGTCGGGCTTCAGGCCAAGACTGCCCGTGTCCTGCGCAATGGCGAGGTTGTTGAAGTCCCAGTCGCCGAAGTCCGCCCCGGCGACGTGGTCGAGGTGCGCCCCGGCGAACGGGTGCCGGTCGATGGCGAGGTGACCGAAGGCACAAGCTGGATCGACGAAAGCATGATCTCGGGCGAACCCCTGCCGGTCGAGAAGACGCCGGGCAGCCCGGTGACGGGCGGCACGGTCAACCAGACCGGCGCCTTCAGCTTTCGCGCGACGGCGGTCGGCGAGGCGACGATGCTGGCGCAGATCATCCGCATGGTCGAAGCCGCGCAGGGCGGCAAGCTGCCGATTCAGGCGCTGGTCGACCGCGTGACGATGTGGTTCGTTCCCGTCGTCATGGCGCTCGCCGCGCTGACCTTCGCCGTCTGGCTGATCTTCGGGCCTGATCCGGCCCTGACCTTTGGCCTGGTCAACGCCGTCGCCGTCCTCATCATTGCCTGTCCCTGCGCAGGGCGTGAAGGTGGTCGCGTTCGACAAGACCGGAACCCTGACCGAGGGCAAGCCGCGCCTGACCGACATGGCGCTGGCACCGGGCTTCGACCGCGCAGCCGTTCTGGCGGCGGTCGCGGCGGTCGAGGCCAAGTCCGAGCATCCCATCGCCCGCGCCATCGTCGCGGCGGCGGCGGACGAAGGCCTGATCCCTCCCGAAGTCACCGCTTTTGAATCCGTCACCGGCTTTGGCGTGGCGGCGCAGGCGGGCGGGCAGCGGGTCGAGATCGGAGCCGACCGCTACATGGCGCGGCTTGGTCTGGACGTGTCCGGCTTTGCCGAAACCGCCACCCGGCTTGGCGACGAGGGCAAGTCACCGCTCTATGCCGCCATCGACGGCAGGCTTGCGGCCATCATCGCCGTTGCGGACCCGATCAAGGAGACCACGCCGCAGGCGATCCTGGCGCTGCACCGGCTGGGGCTGAAGGTTGCGATGATCACCGGCGACAACGCCCGCACCGCGAATGCCATCGCCCGCCAGCTTGGCATCGACGAGGTGGTGGCCGAAGTGCTGCCCGACGGCAAGGTCACGGCGGTGAAGCGGCTGAAGGGCATCGGCCAGCTTGCCTATGTCGGCGACGGGATCAACGACGCGCCCGCCCTGGCCGAAGCGGATGTGGGCCTTGCCGTCGGCACCGGCACCGACATCGCCATCGAGGCGGCGGACGTGGTGCTGATGTCGGGCAGGCTGACTGCGGTCTCGGATGCCATCGCGCTGTCCAAGGCCACGATGCGCAACATCCGCCAGAACCTGTTCTGGGCCTTCATCTACAACGCCCTGCTGATCCCGGTTGCCGCAGGCGCGCTCTGGCCCGCCTTCGGCATTCTGCTGTCGCCGATCTTCGCTGCCGCCGCGATGGCGCTGTCGTCGGTCTTCGTTCTTGGCAATGCGCTGCGGCTGCGGCGATTTACAGCAGCCGAAGCATGAATATCGGGCTTACTCTTGCCGCAGCAGTCAGCGAAGGCGATGGTCTTCCCCGGACCGACAGGCACGAGACTCTCATGGACGCAGGCAACACCGCCATTCAGGCGCTGATCCGCCGCTGGAAGGACGATCCGGCGGCGACGTATCAGTCCTGGTTCCTGTGGTCCGAACGGGTCAAGAACTTCCGCTCGATCCGCCGCGGTCTTCAGGTCGTCGTGGCCGAGATCGACGCCGGAACCTTCGGCAACGCCTATCGCGGCTCGACGCTGGAAACGGTGGTCCATTCCATCGCGGAACAGCGCCAGATCTTTCGCGGTGCCGACCATGCCTTCCTGTGGAAGCCCTGACATCGTCCGCCACATCTGTGACATCGACCGCCACCGCATCAAGGGGCTGGGGCCTGCCGTGGCCAACCTGCTTTATTTCCTGCACCCCACGCTGGTCCCGCCCTGCAACACCCGGATCGTCGAAGGCTACAACCGGCTGACCGGGGCGAAGGTGAAACTGGGAAGCTGGCCGGATTACCTTGCCATGCGCGACGGGATCATCGACCTGAACGCCCGCTTCCGCGACCTGCTGTCGAACGATCTTGGTGCCATCGCGGCTCTGCTGTTCGACATCGGCTCGGACCGCTACCCCGCCCCGCAGCGCGACGGCAGCGATGCCGCCGCCTTTGCCGAGCGTCTGCGCGCAGCCCGGACCGCCGCCGCCGCGTTGACGCCCGCGGAAGCGCGCAGCGAAAAGGACGAGGCCAGCCATTCCGAAGTGCAATCCTGGCTGCGCGACCTTGGCCATGCGCTTGGCTACCGGGTCTGGATCGCGGCCAACGACCGGGGACGGCTCCATGCCGGGCGACCGCTGGGCGAGGGGTGCCTCGACGCGCTTCCCCCGGCCCTGGCGACGGCCCCCGGGGCCGAGGCGGTGCGGCTGATCGACGTGCTCTGGCTCAGCCCCGATGCCGACCGGGTGGCCGCCGCCTTCGAGGTCGAGCATTCCACCTCGATCTATTCCGGCGTGGTCCGGATGCTTGACCTTGCGCTTGGTCACGCCGATCCGCAGGCAGAAGGCGGCCTGTTCCTCGTCGCCCCCGATGCCCGCGAGGCCGAAGTGCGGGCGCAACTGGCGCGCCCCGCCTTTGCCCGCGTCGCCGACCTGAAGATCGGCTGGCTGCCCTATGGCGAATTGTCCCGGCACCGCGAGGCGATTTCCCGGTTTGGCGAGGGCTTGAAGGCAATTCGGGCGATCGCCCGCCCGCTGCCCTGAAACGGATGTGAAAGGAGACTGCCCATGAACATCGGTGAAGCTTCAAAGGCCTCGGGCGTTTCCGCCAAGATGATCCGCTACTACGAGTCCATCGGCCTCATCCCGGCAGCGGGGCGAACGGTTGCGGGATACCGCGTCTACACGATGACCGAGGTCCAGCTTCTGCGCTTCATCCGCAGGGCGCGGGATCTGGGCTTTTCGGTGGAGAAGATCGAGGAGTTGCTGGCGCTGTGGCAGGATCGTTCCCGGCAAAGCGCCGATGTGAAACAGATCGCCCTTCAGCAGATCGCCAGTCTTGAGGTTCGAATCCGCGAGATGCAGGCAATGATGGACACGCTTCGTCATCTGGCGGAAGCGTGCTGCGGCGATCACCGACCGGACTGTCCGATCCTTGCCGACCTCGTGAATGGGCCCGATCACGGCAGCAATGGGGGCCAGGATGAACGCACGTCCGTGTCCCGCGCCGGCAGGGCCGCCGGACTTCAAGCGCATTGAGCTTGCTCGGCAGGCGCATCCGACCACGCCCGGATCGGTGTCCCCGCTGAGGAACACGCACCAGTCTTGAAGGCTTGAATTTTCCCTGTGCTCACGGATGGCCAAAGCGCGAGGCGATGGTGCAACGCGCATCCCGTGAACCCGACCTTCCACGCAGCCGATACCAAAACGAAACGCCGGCCGGAACCAGTCCGGCGTTTGCCGGTTGGACGAACGATGCCGCTCCGACCAACGGAGGGGGAGCCGCCTGCAAAGACCGCCCAGGGTTTCGGGTTGCATCTCAGGCGTTTGCTGAAGGACGCTTGCATGAAGACGCATCCAGTCGCCCTCGTCCCTCCCTTCGGAGGTTCGGGCTATCACGCCGGAAGCCCGGTCCTGGGCCGGACACCACCGCGGTCGCCGCCTTCGTGTCGCGGCCTCCGCGCCGCACGCCCGAACACCATGCTGCGCCGAGGCAGGGACCCCATGGTCGGTAGCGTCCGGCCGAACAATTCGAATGACCGCAAAGGAGACAATTCATGTCCTACATCCGCTTCGGCCTGATGATCCTGACCTCGACGCTGGTGATGTTCGCGCTGATGTACATCAACACCTATTCGGTGGAGCATCTCTACTTTTCCGAAACGCGCAGCTACATGGCCATCGTCATGGGTGCAACCATGGCCGTCATCATGCTGGCCTTCATGCTGGGCATGTACTCGAACAAGAGGCTCAATATCGCGATCTTCGTCGGCAGCGCCATCGTGTTCGCCCTGGCGCTGTGGCTTGTGCGCAGCCAGGCGACCGTGAGCGGCCCAAGCTACATGCGCGCCATGATCCCGCACCACTCGATCGCCATCATGACCTCCGAACGTGCCCAGATCCGCGATCCGCGCGTGCGCAAGCTGGCCGACGAGATCATCGAGGCGCAGCGGCGCGAGATTGCCGAGATGGGCTACCTCATCGACGAAGTATCGGACGGCAATGTGGTGGAAAGCGTCTACGAGGATCCGCCGGCGGAGCCGGGCACCGTTGATGATGCGCTTTCGAGGGTCCTGATCAGCACACTCGACCTTGCGCCGATGCCCGCCGCGGAATCCGCCCAGGTTCTCGGGGTCAGCCCGACCTGCACATTCCGCCGCAGCACGGAAGCCGACCCGATCCTCTGGGCGACAGAAGACGGCGCCGGCGCCATGAAGCTGAACGGCGTCCTCATCCCTCTGGCCGCGATGGAGGTGCAAGAGGGAACGTCACGTTATGGCGCACCAGGAACGACTGTGACCGTGCGGCCCCTTGGCGAAGAAGCAGACTGGCGCCAGAACGCGCAGTTGATCTTCGAGCTCGACCAGGGGTTCAGCGTTGGCTACGGCGGCTTTTACGCGTGCAATGCAGGCTGAGCATCCCAGAAGGCTTTCCCTGAGGGAGGGCCAGATGGTTCGGAATCAAACCGGCACGCGCCATCTGCAGCGGCCTGGGTCCGGACTGCAGCCCGGTTACGATCCGCATCGGTACAGTAGTGCGCCCAACGGAAAAGAAGGGCTTGAGCTTTTGCTACTTAAGGCGGGTATATGTCGCATGAAATTGAAAGGTTGACAGGACATGGACCACGATCATCATGGCGCGTCGGCCGACATCCCGGCGGGCAGCGAAACGGCGAAGGACCCGGTCTGCGGGATGACCGTCGCTGTCAAGCCGGATGGGCGTCATGCAAAGTTCAATGGCGAGACCTTCCATTTCTGTTCGGAGAAATGCCAGGCGAAGTTCAAGGCCGATCCGTGGTTCTACGCTTCTGGCCGCGCCGCCGGCCGGAAGAAGGCGGTGCCGGCGAACGTCCAGTATACCTGCCCGATGCACCCCGAGATCGTCCGGGATGGGCCGGGGTCCTGCCCGATCTGCGGCATGGCGCTGGAGCCGATGCTGCCCTCGGACGAGCCAAGCGAGGAACTGACCGACTTTACCCGCCGGATGTGGATTTCCGCCGCGGTGGCAGTGCCGCTCATCATCCTGGCGATGGGTGACCTGGTCGCGCTGCCGGTTCGCGACTGGATCGGCCATCAGAACGCCAGCTATCTCGAGTTCTTGCTGGCGACGCCGATCATTCTTTGGGCGGCCTTGCCGTTCTTCCGGCGCGGCTGGGAGTCGATCGTGAACCGCAGCCCCAACATGTGGACGTTGATCAGCCTCGGCGTGGGGGCGGCCTACCTTTACTCGATGGTCGCCACATTCCTGCCGGGCGTGTTTCCCGAACAGTACCGGATGGGCGGTGGGGTCGGCACCTACTTCGAGGCGGCGGTGGTGATCGTGGCGTTGGTCTTCGTGGGCCAGGTGCTGGAACTGCGAGCGCGCGAACGCACCGGCGATGCGATCCGCGCGCTTCTCGACCTCGCGCCAAAGACCGCACGGCGCATCCTGCCGGACGGCACCGAATACGACGCTCCGCTCGAGAACATCATGACGGGCGACAGGCTCCGCGTGCGCCCGGGCGATGCGGTCCCGGTCGACGGGGTGGTGATTGAAGGCCGCTCGTCGCTGGACGAGAGCATGCTGACCGGCGAGTCGATGCCGGTCGAGAAAGGTCCCGGCGATGCGGTGACCGGGGCCACGATCAACAAGAACGGCTCTCTGGTGATGGAGGCGGGCAAGGTCGGCTCCGACACCGTGCTGGCGCAGATCGTCGCGATGGTGTCGAACGCGCGGCGGTCCCGCGCGCCGATCCAGGGTCTTGCCGACCGGGTGTCGGCAGTGTTCGTGCCGACCGTGGTCGCCATCGCCATCGTCGCCTTCGTGGCCTGGATGATCTTCGGCCCCGCGCCTGCGCTGGTCTTCGCCATCGCCTCGGCCGTGTCGGTGCTGATTATCGCCTGTCCCTGCGCGCTTGGCCTTGCGACACCTATTTCCATCACCACGGCGGCGGGGCGCGGGGCACAGGCGGGCGTGCTGATCAAGGACGCCGAGGCGCTGGAGCGTATGGCCGCTGTCGACACGCTTATCGTGGACAAGACCGGCACCCTGACCATGGGCAAGCCGAAACTGACGGATACCGTGGCGCTGGGGGACGTTTCGGAGGCCGACCTTCTGTCGCTGGCCGCAGCGCTGGAGCGCGGCTCCGAACACACGCTGGCCGAAGCCATCGTTCAGGGCGCAGAAGCACAGGGGGCACCCCGGAAGCAGGTCACGGACTTCGACGCCGTTACCGGCAAGGGTGTGCGGGGCAAAGTCGATGGCCGTGCCGTAGCGCTTGGCAATGCGGCGATGATGCGGGAAATGGGGACCGACACCACGCAGGCCGAGGCAAGGGCCGATACCCTGCGCGCCGAGGGCAAGACGGCGATGTTCATCGCACTCGATGGCGCGCTCGCAGGCATCGTGGCGGTTGCCGACCCGATCAAGGAGAGTACCGCGCAGGCCATCCGGGAGCTTCATGCGCAGGGGCTGCGGGTCATCATGGCGACGGGCGACAACGAGCGCACGGCGCAGGCGGTTGCGGGAAAGCTCGGCATCGACGAGGTGCGCGCGGGAATCCTGCCCGAGGCAAAGAAGGATCTGATCGACCGGCTGCGCCGAGAGGGCCACAAGATCGCCATGGCGGGCGACGGGGTGAATGATGCGCCCGCGCTGGCCGCGGCCGATGTCGGCATCGCCATGGGCACCGGGGCCGACGTGGCGATGGAAAGCGCGGGTATCACCCTGTTGGGCGGCGACCTGATGGGCATTGTCAGGGCGCGCAAGCTTGCCCGCGCTACCTTGCGCAACATCAAGCAGAACCTCTTCTTCGCCTTCGCCTACAACGCACTTGGCGTCCCGGTCGCGGCGGGGCTGCTTTACCCCATCACCGGCCTTCTCCTCTCGCCGATGATCGCGGCGGCAGCGATGAGCCTGTCTTCGGTCTCGGTGATCACCAACGCCCTACGGCTCAGGCGGGTCGATCTCTGACATGAGCGCCACCCGATCCAGCCGCAGATCGCTGGCAAGCCAGGCAGTTTCCAGCGCCTTGAGCCGTCGTCCAAGCGCTTGCCCGTTCAACGCTGGCATCAGATCGGCGGCCGTCACGGGGAAGGTCGCTGTGGCACCTCTCGTCAAGTCAGCATCGGCACCGGCGGGCACCGGCTGGGACAGGAGTGCCGCGCGCGCCAGAAGCGCGTCCTCGCCCCCCGCCGCGCCATGCCTCCAGCCCAGCGCGGCCGGGGTGTCAAGGGAAGCGATCGCGGCGCGAAGGTCGGCAAGCTGATCAGCCTCTTTCCGGCTGAGGCGCAGCCTATCGGCGGCGGCTTCCCCCCCCAGCACCGCCAGACGCCGCAGCCACCGCGGCTCGCGTCCCGCCTCAAGATGCACCAGAACCGGCAGGGCGCGGGGATCGGCCCCCGGCAGCACCTGCGCCAGCACCCCGGCCTGCGCCATCGCAGCCACGGCGGGTGCAGGGTCGCGGGCGGCAAGAAGCTTCCGCATCTCGCTCCCGATCCGTTCTTTCGAGATCGACTCCAGACCGGAGACAAGGGCGGCACAGGCGGCAAGACCATCGGCGTCCAGCCCCTGAACCGGGTCGCCGTAGCGGGCGTGGAAGCGAAAGAAGCGCAGGATGCGAAGGTAGTCCTCGCGGAGGCGGGTTTCGGGGTCGCCGACGAACCTGACGCGGCGGGATTGCAGGTCGGGCAGGCCACCCAACGGGTCGATCACTGTCCCGCTGGTGTCGGCATAAAGCGCGTTGATCGTGAAATCGCGGCGAGCGGCGTCGTCTTCGATCCGGGTCGAAAAGGCGACGATGGCATGCCGGCCGTCGGTCTCGATGTCCTTGCGGAAGGTCGTCACCTCATGCGCGCGACCATCGGCGATCACGGTGACCGTGCCGTGGTCAAGACCGGTCGGCACCACCCGGAATCCGGCGGATTGGGCGAGGGTCGTGACAGTTTCGGGCAAGGCATCGGTCGCAAGATCGATGTCGCTGACCACCTCACCCAGAAGCGCGTTGCGGACGCAGCCGCCGACGAACAGCGCCTGATGCCGCTTTGCCGTCAGCGCCGCGAGCAAGGCCTTCGTCCCCGCGTGGTCCAGCCAGTCACCCGCCAGTTTCATCCCGACACCCCGCTTGCCAGGCCGAACAGGATGCGCGCGGTCGCCCCCCAGATGTAATGGGGACCCCAGGGCACGGCGTAATATCGACGCTCCTCGCCCATCCAGCGCCGTCCCTGGACAGAGTATCGACCGGGCGCCAGCACATGGGGGGCGGGGACGGTGAAGATCTCGTCAACCTCCCCCGCCTCCGGGACCGGATCGAACGCGCCATGCACCAAGCCGACGAAGGGGGTTATCGCAAAGCCGGTGACGGTTTCATGCAGCGGCAGTTTTCCCAGGATTTCGACCTGCGCGGGGTCAAGACCGGTCTCCTCGCGCGCCTCGCGCAGCGCCGCCTCCATTGGCCCCGGGTCGGTCGGATCGACCTTGCCGCCGGGAAAGGCGATCTGGCCGGGATGATGCTTGAGGTGCGAGGCGCGTTTGGTCAGGATCAGCGACACCCCATCGGGCCGCAGCCAGAAGGCCAGCAGAACCGCAGCCGGGCGCAGGGGCTGACCAGGCCGGTGCCGCAAACCGGGGTTGAGATCAAAGTCCGAGGACGGCCCGGACGGACGAGACAGGGCCTGCCGCAGCCGTGCCTCGATATCCTTCATTCCGCCTGCGTGCCTTCGAAGCCCAGCGTCTTCGGATCAAGCTCGTAATGCGCGCCGCAGAACTGGCAGTCGGCGGTCACGATCCCGGCGTCAGTCGTCATCGTGGCGATGTCCTTCTGGCTGTAGATCGACATCGTGCTGCGCACCTTGTCGGCTGAACACGAGCAGCCGAACCGGACCGGCGTCGGGTCGAACACCCTTGGCCCTTCCTCATGGAACAGCCGGATCAGCAGATTGGTCGGCGCGACCGAGGGGCCGATCATCTCCAACGTCTCCACCGTGTCGAGGAGGAGGTTGGCCCGCGTCCAGTTTTCCGAATCCGCGCCCGACAGGATATCGGCATGGGTCAGCAGCCCGCCATCGCCGCTGCCCTGATCGGCCGCAACCCCGCCTTCGGCGGGCATGTGCTGCAACATCATCCCGCCCGCGCGCCAGCGTGCCGGACGACCCGGCTCGGTGCTGCGACCATAGGCGAGCGAAAAGCGGGTCGGGATCTGTTCCGACTGGGCGAAATAGGTCTCGGCGCAGGACGACAGCGACCCCCCCGCGATCGGCGTGAAACCCTGATAGGGCACCATCCCCTCACCCTGGTCCAGCATCACCGCGAAATAGCCGTCGCCGATCTGGCTGAACGGGGCGGCATCGAGGTCAAGCCTATCCGCGTCGTAGCTGGCATAGGCGCGGATGCGGGCAGGCTCCCCCTCATCGGTCGGGCCGTAGTAGTCGGTCGCGATCAGCCGGGCTGCGCCTTTGCCACGGACCTGCAGGCTCAGCTTCCAGCGGAGTTTGATCGTCTGGCCGATGAGGGCGGTCAAAAGCGCCATCTCGGCCACCAGCGCCTCGATCAGCGGGGGATAGTTGTGCTGGCTGAGGATCTGTTCCAGGACGCCGTCCAGCCGCGCCACCCGCCCCCGGATGCCCGATGCGTCGAGTTGAAATGGCAGAACGGTATCGTCCCAGGCGATGTGTGATCCGATGGTCATGGGGTTTCCTGCAACTGCCGGGTTTGGCATAACCCGGCTATATAAGGGCGGCAACCGGGTCGCGGCAACCATGGCGAGGGGTGGATTTCATGATCAGACGCTACGGCGCGCCGGTTGAGCCTGGGCGGCGCTACACCCGCAGGCCGGGCGTCTATGCCATCCTGCTGAGCGGCGAGCATATCCTTGCCACGCATCAGGCCGAACCCGTGCCCGAGGTCCAGCTTCCCGGGGGTGGCATCGACCGGGGGGAGCATCCGATCCCCGCGCTGCACCGCGAGGTCCATGAGGAAACCGGCTGGAAGATCGCCGTCACCCGCCGTCTGGGCACGTTCCGACGCTTTACCTATATGCCGGAGTACGATCTTTGGGCGGAAAAGCTGTGCACGGTGTACCTTGCCCGACCGGTCCGCCGCCTTGGCCCGCCGTCCGAGGCTGGGCATACCGCGATCTGGCTGTCGGTGGAGCAGGCCTTGCGGCACCTGGGCAATCCCGGCGACCGGGCGATGCTGGCGCTATTCCTTGGCCGGAAGGTCCAGCACCAGACCTGAAAGGTCATCCGGGAAGGCATCGATGCCGGACTGGCGTGACAGGTCCCAGACCAGCGCCTCCAACAGTGCGCCGCCTGACAGATGGGCCGAGGCGAGCAGGCTTTCGGTCAACCCCTCCTCACCGAAATCGGCACCATCCGGCAGCGGGCATTCGGTGAACCCGTCCGACACCAGAACCAGCCGGTCACCGGGACCGAAGGCGATGTCCTGACGGTCGTATCTGGCCCCGGGAATAAGCCCGATGGGCAGACCGCCAAGACCAAGACGCTCCACCTCGCCCGATTGGCGGATCAGCATCGGATGCGGATGGCCGGCCTGCACCAGGCTAAGCCGGCCAAGCTGGCGGTCCACCACGGCAAAGACCATGGTGAAGTATTGTTCGGCCTGAATCTCCTCCAGCATGAGGCGGTTGAACTTTTCCGCCACCACCTCCGGTGGGAGAAGGATCTGCCGCCCCACGAGGTCCCGGCCATAGGCCAGGTTCTGGTCCGCCGATGACCCGGTGAGAAACCCCGCCAGCCGCGCGGTCATCATCGCCGAGGCGACACCATGACCCGAGACATCGATCGAATAGACCGCAATCCGCCGGTCATCGACCTGAAAGCTGCCGACAAGATCGCCCCCCACCCGGCCGGAGTTCCGCAACAGAAGCGACACCTGCGCCCAGCCATGATCACGGTCACGGTCGCGAACCAGGGTCTGCTGCAGCTTCCGCGCCTCGATCAGGTCGCGGTCGAGCGAATCATAGAGGTCCTGCAATTCGGAGAGGGTGCTGGCGATCACCCGGTTCTTCGACAGAAGTTCGGCCTGCATCGCCAGCATCCGCTCACCCGCCCGCAGCCGGGCGCGCAGTTCGTTGCTGGACACGGGCTTGGTCAGGAAGTCATCGGCCCCGGCTTCAAGCCCGTCGGCAATCTCGGTCTTTTCGGACTTGGAGGTGAGAAGCACGAAGTAGCCATAGCTGTCGCGGGCCATGCCCCTGAATTGCTTGCAAAACTCCAGCCCGTCCATGCCGGGCATCATCCAGTCGCTGATCACGATATCGATGTCGGTTTCGGCGCAGATCGCCAGTGCGGCAAGCGCAGTTTCGGTTTCGGTGACGCGGTAGCCCCACCGTCGCAGCTGCATCGACAGGATGTGGCGCTGCGCCCGGCTGTCATCGACGACCAGCACATGCCGCGCGACAATCGTATCCGGCAGGGCATCTGCCTGCCGGATCGGGCTGTCTGTCGGCTTGGGTAAAGGGCTGGCGCGCACGGTCGGAATACCTCCTGTCACCCGGACTGTGCGGTCAGGGACTTAAGGCATGATGAAACGTAAAATTGGTCCGGTTTTTCAGGAAACTGCGCACCGGACGTTAACGCTGCCTGTGCCAGCCTTGCAGGGTTGGGGATCAAACAGGGGCGGGGGCCATGATCGATTGGAAACGGGTTGAGGAATTGCGGACGGAAATCGGCAGCGACGGCTTTGCCGAAGTGGCCGACATGTTCCTGGAAGAGGCGGAGGTTGCAGTTCTGGCGCTGACCAATGCCACGCGCGCGGACGAGGTCGAGGCGCAGTTGCACTCGCTCAAGGGCAGCGCGCTGAACCTTGGGCTGACCGATCTTGCCGGTATCTGCCAGGCGGGGGAGCGTTTGGCGGCTGCGGGCAGCAGTATCGATCCCACCGGAATCGCCACGATCTACCAGGCCTCGCGCGCGCGGCTTCTGGCCGGGATCGCCACCGGATCGGCGGCCTAGATCCTAGATCAGGAAATCTGCCAGCGCCTCGTCATTGGTGATGTCGCGGTACGCAAGACCCGCCTGATCCATCCGCTCGGTAAACCGCGCGAACCCGTCGGCATCGCGCGTCTCGATCCCGATCAGGATCGACCCGAAGTTGCGGGCGGATTTCTTCAGATATTCGAACCGGCTGATATCGTCGTTCGGACCCAAAAGGTTCAGAAACTCCCGCAGCGCGCCCGGCCGTTGCGGCATCCGCAGGATGAAGTATTTCTTCAGGCCCGAGTAGCGCTGCGCCCGTTCCTTCACCTCGGGCAGACGCTCGAAGTCGAAGTTCCCGCCCGAGGTGATACAGACCACCGTCTTGCCGCGGATCACATCGGCCAGTTCCGGCAGCACATCGACAGTCAGCGCCCCGGCGGGTTCCAGAACGATGCCCTCGACATTCAGCATCTCCAGCATGGTGACGCAGATCCGATCCTCTGGCGCCAGATGCACCAGGTCGGGCGTGACCCAGTCGAGCATCGCAAAGGTCCGAACGCCGACCCGCGCCACGGCGGCACCGTCGACAAAGCTGTTGACCCGGGGCAGCGTCACCGGCCCGCCTTCGCGCAGCGCGGCGGCAAGGCTGGCACCGCCCAGGGGTTCGACAAACCGGAATGCCGTGTTTGGGGCCACCGCGCGCAAGTAGCCCGTCATCCCCGAGGCCAGCCCCCCGCCCCCGACCGGCAGCACCACAAGGTCCGGCGCGCGGCCAAGCTGCTCCATCACCTCGACCGCGACCGAGGCTTGGCCTTCGATCACATCGGCATCGTCGAAGGGCGACAGGAAATGCGCGTTCTTCTCCCGGCAGAACGCCTGGGCGGCGGCGAGGGTCTGGTCGAAATAGTCGCCGGTCAGGGTAATCTCGACATTGGGGCCGCCGAAGACGCGGGTCTTGTCGATCTTCTGCTGCGGTGTCGTGACCGGCATGAAGATCGTGCCATGCACCCCGAAATGCCGGCAGGCATAGGCCACCCCCTGCGCATGGTTCCCGGCACTGGCGCAGACAAAGTTCGGCTGGCCGGGGTCAACTGCCAGCTGCTTTCGCATCGCGGTCAGCGCGCCGCGCAGTTTGTAGCTGCGGACGGGCGACAGATCCTCACGCTTCAGCCAGATGTCGGCGTCGTAGCGGGCGGACAGGTGGTCGTTGCGCTGCAGGGGCGTGGCGGGAAACAGCGCGCGCAGGGCGGCGGTGGCGGCACGGGCGGCGTCAGGGAACATGGTCATTCGTTCCAGATGCCGCAACACACCGGATAAGGCAAGGAAAGCGGTCGCCGGGCCACGCCTTGCCCTTGCCCCCGTTTGGCATTAATCGCGGAGAAAACCGGGACGGAGCCAGATGATGTTCAAGCCGAAAAAAGTCGTCCTTGCCTATTCGGGCGGGCTTGATACCTCGATCATCCTGAAGTGGCTTCAGACCGAATACGGCTGCGAGGTGGTGACGTTTACCGCCGACCTTGGCCAGGGTGAGGAGCTGGAGCCTGCGCGGGCGAAGGCGGTCCTGATGGGGATCGACCCGGCGAATATCCATATCGTCGATGTGCGGGAAGAGTTTGTGCGCGACTTCGTGTTCCCGATGTTCCGCGCCAATGCGCTTTATGAGGGGCTGTACCTGCTGGGCACCTCCATCGCGCGGCCGTTGATCAGCCAGCATCTGGTGCGGATCGCCCAAGGTACCGGGGCGGATGCGGTGGCGCATGGCGCGACCGGCAAGGGCAACGACCAGGTCCGGTTCGAGCTTTCGGTGGCAGCGCTTGACCCTTCCATCCGCGTCATCGCACCGTGGCGGATCTGGGACCTGACCAGCCGCACCCGGCTTCTGGAGTTTGCCGAGGCGAACCAGATTCCAATCGCCAAGGACAAGCGCGGCGAAGCGCCGTTTTCGGTTGATGCGAACCTTCTCCACACCTCCTCCGAAGGGCGGGTGCTGGAAAACCCGGCGGAGGAGTTTCCGAACTACGTCCTTCAGCGCGTCGTCCCGGTCGAAGAGGCCCCCGATCAGGCAGAGATGGTGGAGATTTCCTTCGAGGCCGGGGATGCAGTCGCCATCAACGGCGAAAGGCTGTCACCCGCCACCCTCCTGACCCGGCTGAACGAGATTGGCGGCAAGCATGGGGTGGGTGTCCTTGATCTGGTGGAAAACCGCTTTGTCGGGATGAAGTCGCGCGGGGTCTATGAAACCCCCGGAGGCACCATCCTGATGGAGGCGCATCGCGGGATCGAGCAGATCACCCTCGACGCGGGCGCTGGCCATCTGAAAGACGGCATCATGCCGCGCTATGCCGAGTTGATCTACAACGGCTTCTGGTTCAGCCCCGAGCGTGAGGCGCTGCAGGCCCTGATCGACAAGACGCAAGAGCATGTGACCGGGACCGTGCGGGTCAAGCTTTACAAGGGCCGGGCGGTGACCGTCGCGCGCTGGTCGGACCATTCGCTTTACAGCGAAAAGCACGTGACGTTCGAGGAAGACGCCGGCGCCTACGACCAGAAGGACGCCGAAGGCTTCATCCGCCTGAACGCCCTGCGGCTGAAGCTGATCGCCACCCGGAACGCGCGGGTGGCGAAAGGCCTTTAGGTTACGGCGACAACCGGGTCAGGCCGGTTGGCTGGCCGTCCCAGGTGCCCGAGAGGCTCCAGGTCTCGGCGGCGTAATTGTAGGAATAGGCGATTTGGCCGGAATGGCGGCCCGAGACGGTGGCGTTGAGGACATAGCTGTCGCTCTCCTCGCCCGAGTTGGCGATGGCGGCGACACCGCTCAGCGACAGGTCCGGCCAGAACTTGCAGTCTTCAAACTGATAGCGCGCTTCGGCGGTGCGGTCGTCGTAGCTTGCGGTGATGATGCCGCCATGGTCGCAGCCGACGGTAAAGGGGTCTACCCAGTCCCAGGCACCAAGGGGCAGGCTTTGGTAGATCTCCACCTCCACCGCTTCGGCGATCTTCACCGGGTCTTTCATGTCGCTGGCCTGGGTCAGCGTCAGGCCGGTGTAACCGTCCAGCAGCGGCTGCGTGCAATGCTGTTCCCGCACCGGTGGCAGGGTTCCTTCGTACAAAAGGTCGCGGAGTGCCACGTCAGGGCAGCCAAGCCCCCAGCCCCAGATCACATGCGGGCCGTTCTGCATCAGGATGGCATAGCTGTTGGCAGCAGAGTCGAGCACCGAATAGGCCATGGTGATCGGCGTGATCGGGTCGGCGTCGCTGTTGAGGATGACGGTCGGGTAATCCCCGCCGGCAAAGGGGGCCGGGCGGGTTGCCGGTCCCTGATATGGCCAATAGGCGCAGACGATCCGCTCAAGGTAATAGGCCCGCGACAGGCGCGGCGCGGTCGGCGCGAAGGCGCGGGCCTCATCCAGGATCGCGGCGGCGCGGTCGTCCGGGGAGCCTTGGCCGCTGTCGTAATCGGTGCAGGTGATCGCAAAGTAGGCGGCACCGAACCAGCCGGGATCCTCCATCCCGATTTCGGTTTCGGGGTCGATGAACAGGTTCGAGTAGCTTAGTTGCAGCATCGGTACCAGGTTGCCCCGACCCGCCGCCGCAAGCGCTCGCAGGAAGACCGACCGGTCGGCGGGGGAGTAGAGCGCGTAGAACGCGTTGTTCTGCACCATGCCAAGGGTCAACTGACGGTCAACCTGCCTGCCGTTCGCCAAGGTCAGGGGCACCGTCACCGGCGACTGGTTCAACCGTTCCGTCAGCGTGTCATACACCGCAGCCGCGTCGCCTGGCATGTCCCGACGGCAAGCGGCATCCTCGGCGCAGGCGGCAAAGGTCCGCTCCAGGATGGATTCCGCTGCCTTGGTGTAGCTGGCATAGAACCCCTCGGCGTCGAGGTTGAGGTCGACCACGCCGTCCAGAATCACGCCACGCACGGCCTCGGGATAAAGCGTCGCGTACCCCTGGGCGAACTGGGTGCCGTAGCTTTCGCCATATAGCCAGACCTTGGGCGCGCCGATGGCCTGGCGAAACGCCTCGACATCGCGGATCGCCTGGTCGCTGTCGACAAAGGGCAGAAGATCATCTGCGTCCATCTCCTGTGTGCAGTCCCGGACAAAGGTTTTCGCGGCGGCAAGCATGGCCTCCGGGTCGGCTAGATCGGCTGGTGCGGTGTCGAACACCGATTGCGCCACCGGGCAGGCAAGACCGTGGTCCGGCCCGGTGCCGCGCTGATCGACAAAGACGATGTCGGTATATTGCACCAATTTCTCGTCAAACGACGGCAGGTAGCTGTCAGCCGAAGCCAGACCCGACCCGCCCGGCCCGCCGACGAAAAAGAACAGAATCCCCCGGCTTTCGACGCTGGCAAAGCTGAGCGCGAAGGTGATGTCGATGGTCTTCGATGGATCGTTGGCGCGGTGGTCCAGCGGCAGGGTCAAGGTGGTGCAGGACAGCGCGGACAGTTCACACGGGACAAGGTCAAGGTCGGCGACGCGGTCGATCAGGCCGGTATCGGCAGCACCGGGGGCGGCAAGCAGGCTGACGGCAATCGCAAGACTGTAGCGCATGGCGGACCCCTTATATGGCATGGCGGGAAAGTCTTTCGTAGGCGGGAAGGGCCTGGTCGGCCAGACGCTGGTTTTCCGGCGAGAGCGTTGGCAGCTCTCCCTCCGGCGGCTCAAATCCGGTGGAGCGGTGGACAGCGCCGTACCAATGCGGCGCCCAGATGCCGTCCTGCGGCTTGGGACCCGCGGGCCAGGTCAGCATCGCAGCGGTGAACGGGATATGAAGCGCCGCACACAGCCGGGTCAACGCGCCCTTCGGGTCCTGGCGGATCGCCTCGGCCGCGATGACCGGCGGGGCGGTGCCGCTCAAATCGGCGGTCTGATCGAAAAGCTCGGCCTGCTGGAGAAAGCCAAGGTCCTGCAGCGTCGCAGCCTCACGCTTCTTGGCATAGCTTGCGATGACCCGGGCCGGATGGCGGATCAGGAAGGCATTGGTGAGGAAGGGCAGGAAAGCGCGGTCAAACTCCGCCACCATATGCATGGTCATGTGCTTTTGGTACCAGATCGGCTTGCCGTCCGGGTTGGGGCCGGTGCACTGGGCCGCGACCTCAGCCGGATCGGTCGGCTGACTTCCGATCACCGCCGCCCGCATCGGGTGATCGAGGCCGGTCGCGTGCAGATAGGCGGCATAGAACGGCTCATCGCTGACCGCGCAGTCGGGGCGGGCGGCGAAGGCATACATGAGGGCGGTGGACAGGTTGCGCGGACCGGACCACATGGCGATCTTCATCGGGCAATCTTCATTGGGCTATCTTCATGGGCAGCGCTTCGCGGCTTGGGCGTCGAGCGCGTCGCTGAAGGCTTCCACGCTCCACCCCGCGCCCAGCGCCTCATGCATCAGGGCCGCTTGCGACTTTGGCGCAAGGCCGCCGACGGGCGGGTCGCGATCAAGGTTGGTGGGAAAGCTGTAGCCTTCGGCGGTGGCCGCAATCGCATTGGCAATCTCGGCTGCGGTCAGGTCGGACGACAGAAGTGCCGGGTAAAGCGCCTTGCACATCGCGGTGCGGTCAATCGCCTCCATCGCCCGGCCGTAGGCGGAGGAGACCTGGAACAGGTTCACCATCCGCTTCACGTCGCTGGTATGGTTCGTCCCCGCCGCATGAAACAGCGCGGGCGAGAAGAACAGCATGTCGCCCTTCGCCAGCGGCAATTGCACGGCATGGGCATCGAAGTAGGCGCGGAAGTCCTCGCGGCTGGTGGCGAGATAGCCGGGCTCATACCGCTGGCTGTTTGGCAGCAAAAGCGTCGGCCCAGCCTCGATCGTGGCATCGACATGGGCGATGGCGCCCTGCAGGGTCAGCATCGGTGAAAAGCGGTGGACATGGGCGGGATAGCGCGCCACCGCCCCGGCAGTCTGGAAGCCGAGGTGATAATCCCGGTGCGGGCTTTGCGCAGCACCGCCGGGGTTCACGACGTTCAGCTGCGCCGTCATCTGGTAGAACGGGCCAAGCCAGGCCTGACTGACCAGCGCAAGAAACGGGTTGGCATAGTAGCGGGCAAAGTTGACCGGATCGGCGAGGCAGTGTTTTTCCAGAGAGTTCCACAGCCGGTCATTCGCCC
>NCDS01000011.1 GCA_002280315.1 Rhodobacterales bacterium 32-66-7
GAACGAGGAACGGAGAAAGCAGCTGACCAAGGTCGCGGCAGGCTATGCCGAGAATGCCAAGGTCGCGATCCGCAACGTGCGCCGCGACGGGATGGACCAGATCAAGAAGGCCAAGGCCGCGGGCATGGGCGAGGATGACCAGAAGATGTGGTCCGAAGAGGTGCAGGACCTGACCGACAAGGCCATCGCCGCCGTCGACCGCGCGCTTGAGGCCAAGCAGGCCGAGATCATGCAGGTCTGACCGGGCGGTCGGACGCGATTAGGCCATCCGAGGGGGGGGCACCGGTGTCGAAAGACCTCACAACCGAGGCCGCGCTCAGGCCGGTCAACCATCTGGCCATCATCATGGACGGCAACGGCCGCTGGGCCACCAACCGGGGCTGGCCGCGACTGGTCGGCCACCGGCGCGGGGCCGAACGGGTGCGCGAGATCGTCAAAGCCTCACCTGCGCTTGGGATCAAGTGGCTGACGCTGTATGCTTTTTCGACCGAGAACTGGAAACGCTCCACCGAGGAAGTCCTGGGCCTGATGGCGATCTTCGCCCGCTATATCGAGCGTGAGGCGGATCGGCTGGCGCAGAACGGTGTCCGCCTGCGCTTCATCGGTGAGCGCGGGCGCCTTGACCCGAAGCTGCAGCGCATGATGGCCGGGATCGAGGCGCGGACGGCGGGCTGCGACCGGCTCAACCTGACCGTCGCGGTGAACTACGGTGGTCGGGACGAGATCGTCCGCGCCGTCCGCAAGATTGCCGAGGCGGCGGCTTCGGGGATCCTCGACCCCCTCCACCTCACCGAAGCCGCGTTTGCCGAGCGTCTGGATACCGCAGGCCTTCCCGACCCCGACCTGGTGATCCGCACCAGCGGCGAGACGCGGACCTCGAACTTCCTGCCCTGGCAAGCCGCCTATGCCGAGTTCGAGTTTACCGCCACCCTCTGGCCCGACTTCACCGCCGAAGAGCTTGCCGCCGTCATCCAACGCTTTGGCAACCGCGACCGCCGGTTTGGCGGGGTCTCGACATGACCGACGCCAAGGGGCCAGCGCTGCGCGACGGCCCCGAGAAATCCAGATGGAGCGATCTGTCCAGCCGCGCGCTGTCGGCGCTTGTCCTGCTGGCGATCGGTGTGGCCGAGATCTGGCTGGGTGGCACGACCTTTGCGGTGCTGGTGGTCCTCCTCATCACGGTGATGATCTGGGAGCTGGCGCGGATGACCGATCTGGCCGGATCCGACCCAGGATGGATGCCCATCCTCCATGCCGGTCTGGCCGGGGCGGTGCTGATCCTGACGCTGCTGCTGCCGAAAGGGATTGCGCCGCTTTTGCTGGTGTTGCCGGGGGTGTTTCTGTGGTTTCCCCCCGGGCGGGATCGGCCGTTGCGGGCGGTCTATGCGCTTCTGATCATGGTGGCGGGCTACGGCCTGGTCGATCTGCGCGGGGTTGCGGGGCCGGTCGCCATCCTGTGGCTGGTGGGGGTCGTGGTCGCGTCGGACGTGCTGGGCTATTTCGTCGGGCGGACCTTTGGCGGGCCGAAGTTCTGGCCCCGGGTCAGCCCGAAGAAGACCTGGTCCGGCACGATTGCGGGCTGGGTCGGCGGCGGGCTGGTCGGGCTTGGTTTCGTGATCTTCATCGGCGCGCAATGGCTGCTGGTGCCGGTCTCGGCCATGGTCGCCTATGCCGGGCAGTTGGGCGACATCACCGAAAGCTGGATCAAGCGGCGCGCGGGGGTCAAGGATGCCTCCTCCGTCATTCCGGGCCATGGCGGGGTCCTTGACCGGTTCGACGCGCTGATCGGCGCGGTGGTCCTGTTGTGGGTGCTGCAGCCGGTCCTGACGCTGGCAACGCTGGTCGCGGGGTAGGGTGATGCGCAGCATCTCCATCTTCGGGGCGACGGGTTCGGTCGGCGAACAGACGGTAGATCTGGTCACCCGTGCCGCACCCGGCACCTACCGTGTCGTGGCCCTGACCGGCGGGCGCAACATCGCCCGCCTGGCCGAGATGGCGCGGAGCTTGCGGCCCGAGATTGCAGTTTGTGCCGACCTCTCGGACCTGCCCGATCTGCGCGACCGTCTGACTGGAACCGGGATCACCACCGCCGCCGGGTCTGACGCGATTGCCGATGCCGCCGACCGCCCCGCCGACTGGGTGATGAGCGCCATAGTGGGTGCCGCAGGCCTTGTCCCCGGCTTTCGCGCCCTGCGCCATGGCCGGACCCTCGCTCTTGCGAACAAGGAAAGCCTGGTCACCGCCGGGCCGCTCCTCCTTGCCGAGGCGGCCCGGCACAACGCCACCATCCTGCCCGTCGACAGTGAGCATTCGGCGATCTTCCAGGCCGTTGCCGGTGAGGATATCGCATCGGTCGAGCGCATCATCCTGACCGCCTCGGGCGGTGCCTTGCGCGACTGGCCGCTGGAGACCCTCGCCAAGGCCACGGTCAAAGAAGCACTCGCCCATCCGAACTGGGCCATGGGGCAGCGGATCACCATCGATTCGGCATCGATGTTCAACAAGGCGCTCGAGGTGATCGAGACCCGGGAATTCTTCGGCAGCCCTGACATGCGCCATCCCATCGGTTACGCGCTCAACTGGCCCGACCGCGCCGCGCTGCCGGTGGCGCGGCTTGACCTGGCACAAGTGGCCAGCCTGACCTTCCGCGCGCCCGAGATGGCGCGTTATCCCGCCCTTCGCCTTGCGCGTGAGGTGATGGCGCGGCGCGGCCTCGCCGGGGCTGCGTTCAATGCGGCGAAGGAAATCGCGCTTGATCACTTTCTGGCGGGCGGCATCGGTTTCATGGACATGGCAGGCGTGGTCGAGGAGACGCTGACCGCGCTTGACCCCGAAATGGGCGCGACCAATCTGCCGCAGACCCTTGAGGATGTGCTGGCGATGGACCATCTCACACGGATCAGGGCGGGCGAGATTGCCCGCCAGATGTCGTCACGTTTTAGGGCAGGGAGCCGCTGAATGGATATCTTCGCAGCCATCGGCGGCACCGCCTGGACGGTGTTCTTCTTCATCTTGGCGCTGTCGGTCATCGTCTTCGTCCACGAATACGGCCATTACATCGTCGGCCGCTGGTCCGGCATCCATGCCGAGGTGTTCTCGGTCGGCTTCGGCCCGGTCCTTCTCAGCCGCCGCGACAGAAGGGGGACGCAGTGGCAGATCGCGGCGATTCCCTTTGGCGGATACGTCAAGTTTCTGGGCGATGCCGACGCAACCTCGGTCAAGGCGGGCGACACCAGCGGGCTTTCGGCCGAGGAGCGGCGCCATACCATGACCGGTGCCCCCCTTTGGGCGCGCGCGGCGACCGTGACCGCGGGGCCGGTGGCGAATTTCATCCTGACGTTTGTGCTGCTGATCGGTCTCTTGCTCTCGGTCGGGATGCCCTATGAACAGCCGGTGGTCGGTCGCGTGGCCTCGCTCCCGGATAGCACGACCGCCATCGAACCCGGCGATGTGATCCTGGCGCTCAACGGTATCGCGGTTTCCGACCAGCAGTCCTATGCCGACGTGGTGCAGACGTTGCCGCCAGCGCAACGGATCACCTGGACGCTGCAACGGGGCGACGCGATCCTGGAGGTCGAGGGTCCGCACCCGTTGCCCGCGCTGATCTCGGGGGCCAGTCTGCGCTCGGCGGCCATGGACGCCGGATTGCAGCGCGGCGACGTGATCCTGCGCGCGGGCGGTACCGACATCAACACCTTCGCGCAACTGCCGGAGATCGTGAAAGCCAGCAAGGGCGCGCCCGTTGCCCTGACCGTGTGGCGGGAGGGTGAGGTTTTCGACGTGGCCCTGACCCCGCGCATCCGGCTGGCCCCGAAAGGCGACGGGACGTTCGAGGAACGCTATCTCCTTGGCCTCGAAAGCGCGCCGGCGGTCGAACAGGCCACGCGCTTGCCCGGGGCGCTGGAGGCCGTTGACCTCGTCGGACAGCGGATGTGGCAGCAGGTGACCGCGACCCTCAAGTCGCTGGGCTGGATGATCAGCGGCGCAATCAGCACCTGCAACCTCTCCGGCGCGATCGGCATGGCCGAGACCATGGGCGACGCCGCGCGCAACGGGGTCGAGACGTTCATCGGCATGATGGCGGTCCTGTCACTGGGCGTGGGGATCCTGAACCTGTTTCCGATCCCGGTCCTCGATGGCGGACATCTGGTGTTCTATGCCTATGAGGCCGTGACACGCCGTCCGCCCCCCGAACGGGCGCTGCGGGCGCTGATGACGGTGGGCCTCAGCTTCGTGCTGGCGATCATGATCTTCGCCCTTAGCCGCGACCTGATCTGCGTCTGAGCTTTCGGCGCTATCCGTCTGGTCCGGCACAAGATGTGGGAAAGTTATCCACAGGGACCGCAGGCTTTTGACAAAGCTTGGCTTTCCCGATAGCTAGGCTGGGTGTGATTGGAATGACGGGGACTGATGATGCAAGGCACCTTCCGCAAGCTACCAGGACAGGCGTCCTGCTCTGGCGCGCGCGCCCGTTTGCTCGCCACGGCGGTTTTCATCGGCACCGCAACGGCTTCGACGGCGATCCTCTCACCGGCCTATGCGCAGGACTTCAGCTTTTCGAACGTCGTGGTCGAGGGCAATGAACGGGTCGATCCCGCCACGATCATCGCCTACGCCGGAATCACCCGGGGTGAGGGGGTTTCCGCCGCCGAGCTGAACGATGCCTATCAGCGCATCGCAAACTCGGGTCTGTTCCAGTCGGTCGATCTGGAACCGCAGGGCGGCACGCTGGTGATCCGGGTCGAGGAATACCCGATCGTCAACGTGATCTCGTTTGAGGGCAACAAGCGGCTCAAGGACGAAAACCTGGCCGAACTGGTGCAGTCGCAGTCGCGGCGGGTCTATGATCCCGCGCTGGCCGAAGCCGATGCCGCCGCCATCGCCGAAAGCTACCGCGTCACCGGCCGGATCGCCGCGACCGTCACGCCGAAGATCATCCGCCGCTCCGACAACCGCGTTGACCTCGTGTTCGAGATCACCGAAGGCAAGGTCGTCGAGATCGAGCGTCTGTCCTTTGTCGGCAACCGGGCCTTTTCCGACCGCCGCCTGCGCCAGATCCTTGAGACGAAGCAGGCGGGCTTCCTGCGCACCTTCATCCGCCGCGACACCTTCATCGCCGAGCGGTTGGAACTGGACAAGCAGGTCCTGACCGAATTCTACCTTTCGCGCGGCTATATCGACTTTCAGGTCACCGACGCCGGTGCCGAAGTCAGCCGTGAGCGGGACGCGACCTTCGTCACCTTCACCGTCCGCGAAGGTCTGCCCTACACCATCGGCAACGTCACCACGGTCTCCGAGGTCGAAGGCGTGGATGCCGCCGATTTCGCGGCGGTGCAGAAGATCAGGACCGGGCAGACCTATTCGCCGCTGCTTATCGACAACAACATCACCCGGATGGAAAACCTGGCGCTTAAGAAGGGCCTCAACTTCATCCGGGTCGAACCGCGCATCACCCGCAACGACCGGGGTCAGGCCGTCGACATCGCCTTCACCATCGTCCGGGGTGAGCGGATCTTCGTCGAACGGATCGACATCGAGGGCAACGCGACCACGCTTGACCAGGTGATCCGCCGCCAGTTCGGGTCGGTCGAGGGCGACCCCTTCAACCCGCGCGAAATCCGCCAGTCGGCCGAACGCATCCGCGCGCTTGGCTTCTTTGCCGATGCCCAGGTCGAAGCCGAGCCGGGTTCGGCCCCGGATCAGGTCGTGGTGAACGTCGATGTCGAGGAACAGCCGACCGGCTCGCTCAGCTTCGGGGTGACCTATTCGGTCGCCAACGGGGCCGGTCTGAACGTCGGCTTTTCCGAATCGAACTTTCTTGGGCGCGGTCAGGCGTTTTCGCTGAACGTGACCACCGGCACCGACACGCAGGACAGCTCGTTCAGCTTCACCGAGCCGGCTCTTCTGGGCCGCGACCTGCGGTTTTCCATCGGGGCCTATTACCGCACCTCGCAAAACGACAACTCGGTGTTCGACACCAGCAATATCGGCTTCACCACCGGGATCGGCTTTCCGCTTGGCGAACAGTCCGATCTGGGCCTGCGGCTGCGCATCTCCGAGGATGAGATTTCCAACTACAGCGGTGACTCGCCGATCCTTACGGCGGAAGCGGCGCGGGGTGCACTCCTGACCACCTCGATCGGCTACAATTACGAGTTTGATTCGCGGGTCACCGGATTGAACCCGACCACCGGCTATCTGTTGCGCTTCGGTCAGGATTATGCCGGCGGCGACACCAATTACATCGAGACGACCGCGCTTGCCCTGGCAGAAACCAAGGTTCTGAAAGAAGAAGTCGCCCTCCGCGCCATCTTCGAAGGCGGGGCCATCGTGTCGCTTGGGGATGATGGGGAAGGCAGCCGCGTGACCGAGCGTTACTTCGGCAGCAACAAGATCCGCGGCTTTGCCCCAAGGGGGATCGGCCCGCGCGATCTGAATGCGACCGACAACGACGCACTTGGCGGCAACTATTTCGCCGTCGCCCGGTTCGAGGCGGACTTCCCGCTTGGCCTGCCCGAAGAATACGGCATCACCGGTGGCGCCTTCGTCGACGTAGGCTCGGTCTGGGGGCTGGACGATACGGCGGGCTTTGGCGGCAGCACGGTGGATGACGGCTTCAACCCGCGCGCCACCATCGGTCTGTCGATCTTCTGGACCACCCCGATCGGCCCGTTGCGCTTCAACTTCACCAACGCGCTGGTCAAGGAAGACTACGACGAAGAGCAGACCTTCGATCTGACCATCTCGACCAAGTTCTGATCATGCGCGGCGCTTGGGGTCGGTCGCGCGCCGGGCTTGGGCTTTTGTTGGCGGTCCTGGTCCTTGTGCCGGCTGCGGTCGTGCAGGCGCAGGATGGTGCGACCGACCCGACAACGACGGCCACGCCCGACCAGTTGCCGCCCGATCTGAGGGGGCAGGTTCTGGTCCTTGACCAGGACCGCCTGTTCCAGCAGTCGCGCTTCGGCCAGGCCAGCTTCAGCCGCGACCAGACCGCCGCCCGCGCGCTTGAGGCCGAGAATGCCCGCATCCTTGCCGACCTCATCGCCGAGGAACAGGCGCTGACCACCCAGCGCGCCACCCTGCCACCGGAAGAGTTTACCCGGCTTGCCGATGCCTTCGACCAGAAGGCCGAACGAATCCGCCGCGAGCAGGACGCCAAGCTTGCGGCGCTGGTCAAGGCCCGCGAGGCTGACCGCACCGCCTTTCTGCGCGCCATCGTCCCGATCCTGGGCGAGCTTCTGCGCGAAAAGGGGGCGGCGGCGGTCCTTGAAGCCACGGGCGTGGTCCTGTTCTCGCCCGAGCATGAGTGCCCCGGTGCCGGACTGATGACCCCGGCGCTTCATGCGCCTTGGGAACTTGTCACCCGTCTTGCGACTTGCTAGCAACGCGAAGCGTGACGAAGTGCCGGGTTCTGGCGGAAAAGGGGATGATGATGGATGCAACCGCCGCGACAGCCGCCGGATCAACCGCCGATCTTGACCTGATCCAGCGGATCATTCCGCACCGCTATCCGTTCCTGCTGATCGACAAGGTGCGCGACATCGTCATCAACACGTCCTGCGTCGGCATCAAATGCATCACCTTCAACGAGCCGCAGTTCCAGGGCCATTTTCCCGGCATGCCGATCTTTCCCGGCGTCATGATCATCGAGGCGATGGCGCAGACCTCCGGCATCCTGGTCGGGCTTTCGATGGATCTGGTGGACAAGAACGCATCGGTCTTCTTCATGGGGGTTGATGGCGTCAAGTTCCGCCGCAAGGTGGTGCCCGGCGACGTGCTGGAGCTGCACGTCAAGGCGCTCCGCGGTGGTGGCCGGGTCTGGAAGTTCGAAGGCCGCGCGATGGTGGATGGGGAACTGGCCTGCGAGGCGACCTTCATGGCGATGTTCGACGTGCCGCGATCGTGACCACGGCGGCCATCCACCCCTCGGCGACGATCCACCCCTCGGCCGTCATCGACCCCGGCGCACGGATTGCCGCTGGCTGCACGGTCGGCCCGTTCTGCGTGGTGGGTGCCGAGGTCACGCTTGGCCACGATGTCACGCTCAAGTCGCATGTCGTCGTCACCGGCTGGACCGAGATCGGCGCGGGCAGCGTGATCTTTCCCTTCGCCACCGTCGGCGAGGTGCCGCAGGACCTGAAATACCACGGCGAGCATACCAGGCTGATCATCGGCAAGCGCGCCCGCATCCGCGAGGGGGCGACGCTCAACACCGGGACCGAAGGCGGCGGCGGCGTGACCCGGATCGGGGATGACTGCCTGATCATGACCGGCGCGCATGTCGGCCACGATGCGCAGATCGGCGACCGGGTGATTCTGGTCAACAATGTCGCCATCGCCGGGCATGTGGTCTTGGGCGACGATGTGATCGTCGGCGGGCTTTCGGGCATCCACCAATGGGTCCGGGTCGGCCAGGGCGCGATCATCGGGGCGGTGACGATGGTCACCAATGACGTGATCCCCTACGGCCTCGTCCAGGCCCCAAGGGGAGAGTTGGACGGGCTGAACCTCGTCGGGCTCAAACGGCGCGGGATCGACCGGGGCGAGATCACGGCGCTGCGGGCGGCCTATCAGACCCTCGCGCAGGAAGACGGCAGCTTTCTCGACCGCGCCCGCAAGCTGGCCGAGGAAAGCGACAGCCCCCTCGTGCGCGAGATTGCCGAGTTCATCCTGTCGAAATCCGACCGCAGTTTCCTTACGCCCAAGGGGGGCCGGTGAGCATCGCGCTGATCGCCGGGCGGGGGGCGCTGCCGGCGGCGGTGGTTGCCGCGATGCCCACGGGCCTCGTGGTGGCCGCATTGGACGGGTTCGCGCCGGACGGGGTGGCCGCAGACCTGACCTTTCGGGTCGAACGCCTCATCCCCTTCCTCCGCCAGCTTGAGGGGATGGGGGTGACCAGTGTCGCCTTTGCCGGGGCGGTCACCCGTCCGCGTCTTGATCCCGCACTCCTTGATCCTGACACCGCAGCACTGTTGCCGCGCCTGATGCAGGCGATGGCCGGGGGGGATGACGCAACGCTGCGGGCGGTGATCGATATCTTCAGCGACTTCGGTTTTGCGGTGCTTGGGGTGGCTGATCTTGCACCTGACCTTTTGCCGGGGCCTGGGCTCCTTGCAGGCACGCTGACCCTGCGGGATGAGGGTGACGCGGATCGTGCGGCGCAGATCGTCGCAGCCCTTGGCGCGGTCGATGTGGGGCAGGGCGCGGTGGTGGTGCAGGGCCTTTGCCTTGGGGTGGAGGCTTTGCCGGGCACCGATGCGATGCTGGCCGGGGTCGCTGGCCTGCCCGCCCCGCTGCGCCCCGATCCGTCACGCGGGCGCGGCCTCATGTATAAAGCGGCGAAACCCGGGCAGGACCGGCGGATCGACCTGCCAACCCTTGGCCCCGACACAGTCCGCGCTGCTGCCGCCGCAGGCCTTGGCGGCATCGCGTTCGAGGCGGGGTCGGTCATCTGCCTCGATGTGCCAGCGATGCAGCGCCTGGCCGCCGAGTTCGGCCTGTTTCTCTGGTCGCGCGGATGATGACTGGGGTCCGCTCATCCCTTGCTGCGCGGCGCTCTTCGCTGGGGACGCTCCAGCGAAGAGCGGTCGAAGACCTGCGATGAGCGGCCGTTTGAAGCTGTTCCTGATCGCAGGGGAACCTTCGGGTGACCGGCTTGGTGCTGCGTTGATGGCCGGGCTGAAGGCGCTCTATCCGGATGTCGGCTTCACCGGCATCGGCGGCCCCCTGATGCAGGCGGAAGGGTTGCCAAGCCTGTTCCCCATGGAAGAGCTGTCGGTGATGGGCATCGCCGAGATCCTGCCGAAGTACTTTCCCCTCAAACGCCGCATTCGTGAGGCTGCTGCTGCTACGCTGGCCGACAACCCCGCCGCCCTGATCACCATCGACAGCCCGGATTTCGCCTTGCGGGTGGCCAAGCTCGTCAAGGCCGCGCGCCCCGGGCTCCGCACCATCCATTACGTCGCCCCCTCGGTCTGGGCCTGGCGTCCCGGTCGGGCGGCGAAGATGGCACGGGTCATCGACCACGTCCTGGCGCTTCTGCCGTTCGAGCCGCCCTACATGACCGCCGCCGGCATGAGCTGCGATTTCGTCGGCCATCCGGTGGTCGCCGAACCCCTGGCCTCACCCCGGGAAACCGCAGCCTTCCGCGATGGCGCTACCCAACCCCTCCTCCTTGCCCTGCCCGGATCGCGGCGGGGTGAGGTTGCGCGTCTTGCCCCGGTGTTTGGCGAGGTGATCGGTCGGCTCAAGGCGCTGCACCCCGGCCTGCGCGTCGCCCTCCCGACCCTGCGCGGCGTGGCGGGGCTGGTGCGCGAGGTGACCGCCGCCTGGCCGGTCCAGCCCGAGATCATCGAGGATGCCGCCACCAAGCGCGCCGCCTTCGCCGCCGCCGATGTGGCGCTCGCGGCATCTGGCACCGTGTCGCTGGAGCTTGCGGCGAACGCCTGCCCGATGGTGATCGCCTATGACATGCACCCGGTGACGCTGTGGCTGATGCGGCGGGCGGCGTTGATCGACACGGTGACGCTGGTCAACCTTGTGTCAGAGACCCGCGTGGTGCCGGAGTTCATCGGCCCGGACTGCCGCGCCGACAAGATCGCCCCGGCGCTGACATCGCTTTTGGCCGACCCCTCAGCCCAGACCGAGGCGATGGCCTTGACCATGGTGCGGCTTGGCAAGGGCGGCGAGGCTCCGGGTCTGCGGGCGGCGCGGTCGGTGCTGGCGGCGCTGCGGCCTCAGCCCTTCCAGATCCAGCCGCCGCCGAACACCCGTCCGCCCTCGGGCGCGTAGAACACGCAGGCCTGCCCGGCCGAGACGCCATCTTCCGGGGCAATCAGCTCCACTTCGGCGCTGGTCGGGCCAGTGGGCCGCAGGATCGCCTCACGCGGCGGGCGGGTCGATCGGACCTTGACGTGCAGATGCCACTCCGCCCGGGCGTCGAACGCCTCATCGCCGAGCCAGTTGATCTCGCGCACCGGGATGATCCGGGTCGACAGCGCCGCCTTCGGCCCGACGATCACCCGGCGGGTCGCAGGGTCCAGCCGCACGACATAAAGCGGTGTCTCCAGCCCGCCGATCCCCAGGCCCTTCCGTTGCCCGATGGTGTAATGGATCACGCCCCGATGCTCACCGAGCACGGTGCCGTCCATGTCGACGATCTCGCCCGGATCGGCCGCCCCCGGACGCAGCTTTTCGATCACCGCCGCGTAATCGCCATTGGGGACAAAGCAGATGTCCTGGCTGTCGGGCTTGTCGGCGACCGGCAAGCCATACTTCGCCGCAAGCGCCCGGGTCTCGGCCTTTGAGGCCAGATGCCCCAGGGGAAAGCGCAGGTAATCCAGCTGCTCTGTCGTGGTGGAGAACAGAAAATAGCTCTGGTCCCGCGCGGGGTCGGCGGCCATGTGCAACTCCGGTCCCAGGGTGCCCGATTTGCGCTGGATATAGTGGCCGGTGGCCATGCAGTCCGCCTCCAGGTCTTTCGCGGTGGCGAGGAGGTCCTTGAACTTCACCCGTTCGTTGCAGCGGATGCAAGGCACCGGGGTGGCACCGGCCAGATAGGCATCGGCAAACTCCTCGATCACTGCTGCGCGAAACGTGTTCTCGTAATCAAGGACGTAATGCGGAAAGCCCATGGTTTCAGCCACCCGCCGCGCGTCATGGATATCGCGGCCCGCACAGCAGGCGCCCTTCCTGGCCAGCGCCGCGCCATGGTCATAAAGCTGCAGCGTCACGCCGACGACGTCATAACCTTCCTCCGCCAACTGGGCCGCCACGACCGAGCTGTCGACCCCCCCCGACATGGCCACGACCACCCGCGTCTGGGACGGGGGTTTCGGAAAGCCAAGTGAGTTTAGGGCGACGTCGCGCGGCATGGGATGGGTCCGAAAGCTGGGAGTGCGTAGGAATATATGAAAATGCTGTGCACTCTCAATCCCCAGTTTCAAGGTTGATTAAGCCTGTTGCGGCAAGGATGCGGGATGAGGATGAGGGATAAGCGATGTTCCTGAAACGAGTCGACGGTCCGCGCCAGATCACTTTGCCGGACGGCAGCCATCTGTCACGGGCCGATCTGCCCAAACCGGACACCCGGCGCTGGGTCGCCAGCCGCAAGGCCGTCGTGGTCAAGGCGGTGGTTTACGGCCTGATCACCGAGGCCGAAGCGCTGGAACGCTACGCCCTGTCGGAGGAGGAGTTCACGCTCTGGCGCACCGCGGTCGAAAAGCATGGCGATCACGGGCTGAAAGTCACCTCGATCCAGAAATATCGACAACTTTAGATTGTTTTTGAGTCGCGCGCTGGCAAAGTAACCGCCAGTTAACCATTGCTGGCCAAGGTCGTTAACGGTGATGATGAAACGGCGGGGACCTGAAGACATGCGCGTTCTGCTTATTGAAGACGATCCGACGACGTCGCGCAGCATCGAAATGATGCTGACCCATGCGAACCTCAATGTCTATTGCACCGACATGGGGGAAGATGGCGTCGATCTGGCCAAGCTTTATGACTATGACCTGATCCTTCTCGACCTGAACCTCCCGGACATGAGCGGGCATGAAGTGCTGCGCCAGGTCCGTCAGGCGCGGGTGACGACGCCGATCCTGATCCTGTCCGGCTCGGACGATACCGAAAGCAAGCTCAAGGGCTTCGGCTTCGGCGCGGATGACTATCTGACCAAACCCTTCCACCGCGAAGAACTGGTCGCCCGCATCCACGCCATCATCCGCCGGTCCAAGGGGCACAGCCAGTCGGTGATCAAGACCGGCACGATTGCGGTGAACCTTGATGCCAAGACGGTCGATGTCGACGGCAAGACCGTGCATCTGACCGGCAAGGAATACCAGATGCTGGAGCTTTTGTCGCTCCGCAAGGGCACCACGCTGACCAAGGAGATGTTCCTCAATCACCTCTATGGCGGCATGGATGAACCGGAATTGAAGATCATCGATGTCTTCATCTGCAAACTGCGCAAGAAACTGGCCGAGGCGACGGGTGGTCACAACCATATCGAAACCGTCTGGGGCCGGGGCTATGTCCTGCGCGATCCGTCCGCACCGGTGCCGGTGCCAAAGCTTGCCGCCAGCGCCTGACTTGTCCTGACCCCGCAGCCGCCCTAAGACTTGCGCGGTAGCGGGAGGGTCGGGATGAGCGGGGCAGAGGATCGTCCGACAGGCGGAATGGCAGGGGCAGCCCGCGAAGGGGTCGGGCTTCTGAAGGTCGGGTTTGCCGCCAACACCGCCTGTCACCCTGACGACGCCCCGACCTTGACCGATGCTAACCACGGTCCGCTGAAGGCAGGGGTGTCGGGATGAGCGGGGCAGAGGATCGTCCGACGGGCCAGTTGACCGAAGCCGAGGCTGTGGCGGAATGGGCCGATCTGGCCCAAGCCGTCCTTGCCGCCAATACCGCCTATCATCGCGACGACGCGCCGGTCCTGACCGATGCCGACTATGACCGGATGAAGCAGCGGATGGTGGCGCTTGAGGCGGCTTTCCCGGGCATCGAGGCGGCGCTGGCGGGTCCCAGCCCGACCGCGCTCGTCGGCGGGCCGGTGGCGGAGGGCTTTCGCAAGATCACCCACCGGGTTGCGATGCTCAGCCTCGAAAACGCCTTCGATGCTGAGGATGTGGCCGATTTCGCCGACCGCATCCGCCGCTTTCTCAACCATGCCGAGGCGCTTACCTTCACTGCCGAGCCGAAGATCGACGGTCTGTCCCTGTCGCTCCGTTATGTGAACGGCGTGCTGCACTACGCCGCCACAAGGGGCGATGGCATGGTCGGCGAAGACGTGACTGCGAACGCCCGCACCATCGCCGACATCCCCGAAACCCTGACCGGCGCGCCCGAGGTGCTTGAGGTGCGGGGTGAGGTCTACATGTCGCATCCCGATTTTGCCGCGCTCAATGAACGGGCGGCAACGGCGGGCACCCGCACCTTTGCCAACCCCAGAAACGCGGCGGCAGGATCGCTCCGCCAGCTTGACGCGAGAATCACCGCCAGCCGTCCGCTCCGGTTCTTCGCCTATGCCTGGGGGGAGGTGTCGGCCCCCCTCGCGCCGACGCAGTTCCAGTCGATCCGGCGCCTCGCCGACCTTGGGTTCCAGACCAATCCGCACACTGTCCTCTGTGACGGGCCTGAGGCGATGCTGACGCACTACCGGTTGATCGAGCGGGAACGTGCGACGCTGGGCTATGACATCGACGGGGTGGTCTACAAGGTCGATGACCTTGGCCTGCAGGCCCGGCTTGGTTACCGCTCCAACACGCCCCGCTGGGCGATTGCGCACAAGTTTCCGGCCGAGCTTGCCTGGACAGAGCTTCTGGGCATCGACATCCAGGTCGGCCGCACCGGCGCGCTGTCACCGGTGGCGCGGCTGAAGCCGGTGACGGTGGGGGGCGTGGTGGTGCAGAATGCCACCCTTCACAACGAAGATTACATCGCCGGGCGTGACAGCCGGGGCCAGATGATCCGGGGTGGCAAGGATATCCGGGTCGGCGACTGGGTGCAGGTCTACCGCGCGGGCGATGTGATCCCCAAGGTGGCCGATGTCGACCTTACGCGCCGCAAACCGGGGTCGCAGCCTTATGCCTTTCCCACCGAATGCCCGGATTGCGGCAGCCACGCCACCCGGGAAGAGGGTGATTCGGTCCGCCGCTGCACCGGCGGTCTGATCTGCCCCGCCCAAGCGGTTGAGCGGTTGAAGCATTTCGTCAGCCGTGCCGCCTTCGACATCGAAGGCTTGGGCGCAAAGCAGGTCGAATATTTCTTCGCCGACCCGACCCTGCCGGTCCGCACCCCGGCCGAGATCTTCACCCTGGCCGACCGCGACGCCGCCAACCCCTTGCAAAAGCTGAAACATCGCGACGGTTTTGGCGAGGTGTCGGTCACGAAGCTCTTCGCCGCGATCAAGGCGAAGCGGACGATCCCGCTGGACCGGCTGATCTTCGCCCTTGGCATCCGTCATATTGGTGAGACATCCTCGGGCCTTCTGGCGCGGCACTATGGCACCTGGGAGGCGTTCATCGCCGCCATCGACGAAGCCAAAGACCAAAGCGGCCCCGCCTGGGAAGAGTTGCGCGCCACCGACGGGATCGGTGCGGTCTCGGCGCGGGCGCTGGTCGAAGCGCTCCACCCCGACAGCGCCGAACGGGCCGAGGTGGACCGCCTGGTCAGCCTTCTGTCGATCCAGCCGGTCGCGGCGGCACGATCCGACAGTCCGGTCGCGGGCAAGACCGTCGTCTTCACCGGCACGCTGGAGAAAATGACCCGGGCTGAGGCGAAGGCGCGGGCCGAAGCGCTTGGGGCCAAGGTTGCGGGCTCGGTCAGCGCCAAGACCGACCTTGTCATCGCAGGCCCCGGTGCCGGATCGAAGATCAGGGAGGCGACGCGTCTCGGGGTCGAGGTCATCGATGAGGACGCCTGGCTGCGGCTGATCGGCGCATGACAGACGCCGACACCGCGCGACCCGAGGCGCTGTTTCCGCTGTTTGCCGAGCTGGAAACCCTGCCCGGCGTCGGCCCCAAGGCCGCACAGGCCTTTGCCGGGCTGGGGGTAGAGCGGCCGAAGGACCTTCTGTACCTCCTGCCGCATTCCGGGGTGGACCGGGCCTTGCGTGCCTCGGTCCGCGATGTGATCCCGCCGGCGACCCTGACGGTGGAGGTGACGGTTGGCCAGCATGTCCCGCCGCGCCGCAAGGGGGGGCCCTACCGCGTGCATGTCCGCGATGAAAGGCTGGAGTTTCAGCTCGTCTTCTTCCACGCCCGGGCCGAGTATCTGCAGAAGCTTCTGCCCACCGGCCAGCGGCGGCTGGTGTCGGGCAAGGTCGAATTCTTCGACGGTCTGGCGCAGATCGTGCATCCCGACCACATCCTGCGGGTCGAGGAGGCGGCCGAGATTCCGGCCTATGAGCCGGTCTATCCCCTGGTTGCAGGCCTGACGCAGCGGCTGGTCGCGAAGGCGGTCGCGGGTGCCCTGACCCGGCTGCCGGTGCTGGTGGAATGGATCGACCGGGGCCTGATGGCGCGGGAAGGCTGGCCGGATTGGGCTTTGGCGCTGCAAACGGCGCATGTTCCCACGACGGCAGCGGCGATTGCCCCGACCGATCCGGCGCGGCTGCGGCTCGCCTATGACGAGCTTTTCGCGCATCAGCTGATGCTGTCGATCGCCCGCGCCTCGGTCCGGCGGGGCAAGGGGGTGGCGACGGTCGGCGATGGGGCGTTGCGCGCCGGGGTTCTGGCGAACCTGCCCTACGCGCCGACGACCGCCCAGCTGCGCGCGGTGGGGGAGATCTCTGCCGACATGGCCGCGCCCTTGCGGATGAACCGGCTGTTGCAGGGCGATGTCGGGTCGGGGAAGACCCTGGTCGCCTTCCTCGCGCTTCTGATCGCGGTGGAGGCGGGCGGGCAGGGGGTGATGATGGCCCCGACCGAACTGCTCGCCCGGCAGCATTTCGAAGGTCTTGCACCCTTGGCCCGCCTGGCCGGGGTGCGGCTCGAACTGCTGACCGGCCGGGACCGGGGGGCCGACCGGGCGATGAAGCTCGAAGACCTGGGCGCGGGGCGCATCCCGCTTCTGGTCGGAACGCATGCGGTGTTTCAAAAGGACGTGGCGTTCCACGATCTGCGGCTGGCGGTGGTGGATGAACAGCACCGCTTTGGCGTGGCACAGCGGTTGGAGCTTGGCTCCAAGGGCGCTGCGGTCGACGTGCTGGTGATGACCGCAACCCCGATTCCCCGCAGCCTGGCGCTGGCGACGCATGGCGACATGGATGTCTCGGTGCTGGACGAAAAGCCGGCCGGGCGAAAGCCGATCCGCACCGCGCTGGTGTCGACCGACCGGCTGGATGAGGTCATAGCCCATCTGCGCAAGGCGGTGGCCGAGGGGCGGCAGGCCTATTGGGTCTGCCCCCTGGTCGAGGACTCCGAGGTGGTGGATTACGCCAGCGCCGAGGCGCGGTTCCGGTCCCTCCGCGCCGCGCTGGGGGAGAAGGTCGCAATCGTGCACGGCCAGATGCCCCCCGCCGACAAGGATTCCGCGATGGCCCGGTTCGTCGCGGGCGAGGTGCAGGTGCTGGTCGCGACCACGGTGATCGAGGTGGGTGTGAACGTGCCTAATGCCACGATCATGGTGATCGAACAGGCCGAGACCTTTGGTCTGGCACAGCTCCATCAGCTGCGCGGACGGGTCGGGCGGGGCGAGGCGGCCTCGACCTGCCTGCTTCTGTATCAGGCCCCGCTGTCGGAAACCGGCGCGCGGCGGTTAAGTACGATCCGCGATACCGAGGATGGGTTCCGCATCGCGGAGGAGGATCTCGCGATGCGCGGCGCGGGTGACCTGATCGGCACGGCGCAAAGCGGATTGCCGCGCTTTCGGGTCGCGGATCTGGAGCGGCAGGGCGCGCTGATGGCGCTGGCGCAGTCGGACGCGCGGAGACTGCTGGCGGACGATCCGGGCCTGACCTCCCCCCGTGGCAAGGCGGCGCGGGCGCTGTTGTGGCTGATGAACCAGGAACGCGCCTTGCGGCTGATGAGCGTCGGTTAGCGACGATATCCGCTTTTGTTCTCAAATGTTCTTAAAAAGTTCTTTACAGCCCGGCGGGAATGTGAGAACAATTCAGCAACACGAAAGGACATGCGATGAAACAAGCCGTCAGGATCCTGTTCACCGAAGACAGCGGCGCGGCTGAGGATGCCGCCGGTCTTGTGGCGCTGTTCGTCCTTTTGTTCGCGGTGCTGGCCCTGCCCGGCCTCACCTGACCAGGTCTGCCCCGCGCTCTGTTCCCCAAGGGTGATGGCCGCCTTGCCCGGCTGGCCGTCCGCCATTCCAGAGCCGCACCTTGCCGCCGCCATCCCCCCGGATGCGCGGCGGTTCTTTTATGTCGCAGCCGCTGTCGCCTGACAGATCGCATCCAGCGGCAACAGGATGGAGGGGTGGCGGTTGCGATAGTCCCGCGCCAGCCGCAACACTTCATAGCCGGCGAAGGGGGCGGGCGGGGTCGGCCCATCCGATTGCAGCATCAAGCGGACCGCTTCCCGCGCCGCCGTCAACTCGGCTAAGTCGCGCCCAACCGCCGCCGCCCCCAGGATCGCAGCAGAGGCTTGGCCCAAGGCGCAGGTCCGCACATCCTGCGCAAACCGTGCGACACGGCCCCCGGCCAGCCCGACATCCGCCGTCACCGTCGAGCCGCACAGGGGCGAGCGGCACTTGGCCGTGCCATCGGGCGCATCAAGCCGCCCCAGATGCGGGATATCCGCCGCCAGCGCCAGCACCTGGGTCGAGTATAGCGTGACAAGATCGCTGTCGCTCATGGCGCCCTCACTGGCATTGCGGGAACATGGGGGATATGTAGGCCCTTCCCCCGACGCTGCCAAGGAGAGAGCGATGCCCTTCGACCCCGCCAGCCTTCGCTTTGACGCACAGGGCCTGATCCCTTGCGTGGCGCAAGACCATGCCACGGGTGAGGTGCTGATGCTGGCCTGGATGAACGAAGCCTCGGTCGCGCAGACGCTGGCGACGGGGAAGGTGACCTATTGGTCACGCTCGCGGGGGGAGTTCTGGGTCAAGGGCGCAACCTCTGGCCACCACCAGCGGCTGGTGGAGCTGCGGCTCGACTGCGACCGCGACAGCCTTCTGGCGCTGGTAGAGCAGACCGGCCCCGCCTGCCACACCGGGCGGCGGTCGTGCTTTTACACGGCGGTGCGAGATGGGGCAGAGGTCGTGCTGATCGAACCGCTGTAAACCGGAACCGCTATAGCCCAACCATCCGTCGGACATCGGCGGGGGTTGCCCCCTCTGCCCGATACTTCGACAAGGCGCGGGCATCGTCCCGCTTGGCCAGCCGCTTGCCCTGATCGTCGCGGATCAGCCGGTGGTGGTGGTAGACCGGCGTCGGCAGGCCGAGAAGACGCTGGAGGATTACCTGAACCGGGGTGAAATCGAACAGATCCTCGCCTCGGATCACATGGGTAATGCCCTGATCAGCGTCGTCGAACGCCGAAGCAAGGAAGTAGGAAACGATCTCTTCGCCCTTTCGCGACAGCACCACATCGCCGATCTGCCGCAGCACCCGGTCAGGATCAAGGTGGTGGTGGCCGGCCCATGCCGGACCGGTCTCGTGAAACGACAGTGCCGATGCGGTCATGGAGTGCCCCCCCTCCCCATCCCTCCCCCACGCGGGGGGAGGGAGGCTCTGGATGCCATCTGACAGCGTCGGGGAAAGAGGCGACAGAGCGGCAAACGCCTTCGCAATATCAAGCCGCAAAGCGTCGCCCGGCTGGCGAGTGGCCATGCTGCGGCCCCGACAGGTGCCGGGGTAGACCTTGAAGGCGACACCTTCCTGCGGGGCTGAAGTTGCCGCGCGGATGTCGGACCGCGTGCAGGAACACGGGTAGAGAAGACCGCGCGCGGCAAGAGGCTCCAATCGCGCGTTGTAGCTTGCGATATGGTCGGACTGGCGATGAACCCTGCCGTCCCACACCAGCCCAAGCCAGGCAAGATCGGCGGCGATCTGCGCCGCATACTCCGGTTTGCAGCGGTCAAGGTCGGTGTCTTCGATCCGCATCAGGAACCGCCCGCCCGCCGCTCGCGCCATGTCATGCGCCAGCATTGCCGAGTAGGCGTGACCCAGATGCAGGGGGCCGGTTGGTGAGGGGGCAAAGCGGGTGATCAACCGACACCCCCGTCCCGGGCCTGACCCGGGACCTCCCCTCGCGCCCAGCGGACCGGACCAAGAGGTCCCGGCGCAGGGGCCGGGGCGCGGTGCCTTAACGCTCCAGCCATTCGGTGAACGCCTGTTTCGCGCGGTCGGTATAGGCCTTGTAGCGGACGGTCCGGCCCCGGCGGCCGCCCTTCGCCTCGATCGGGGGGAAGAGGCCGAAGTTCACGTTCATCGGCTGGAAGGTCTTCGCCTCCGCCCCGCCGGTGATATGGGTGACAAGCGCCCCCATCGCGGTTTCTGGCGGGGGCGGGGGCAGCGCACGGCCCTGCAGTTCGGCAGCTGCCATCCGGCCCGCCAGAAGGCCCATCGCGGCGGATTCCACATAGCCCTCAACCCCGGTGATCTGCCCCGCAAAGCGCAGATGCGGGTGCGTCTTCAGCCGCATCTGAGCGTCCAAGAGCGTGGGAGAGTTGATGAAGGTGTTCCTGTGGATGCCGCCAAGCCGGGCAAAGCTTGCGTCTTGAAGCCCGGGAATCATCTTCAAAACAGTGGTTTGCGCGCCGTACTTCATCTTGGTCTGAAAGCCGACGATGTTGTAAAGCGTGCCAAGCTTGTTGTCCCGGCGAAGCTGCACCACGGCATGGGCCTTTTCATCGGGCTTGTGCGCATTGGTCAGCCCCACCGGCTTCATCGGCCCGTGGCGCAGGGTTTCGCGGCCCCGTTCCGCCATTACCTCGATCGGCAGGCAACCGTCGAAGTAACCGGCGGTCTCATCCGGGCGAAACTCGGTCTTCTCGGCGGCAAGAAGGGCGTCGATGAAGCCTTCATACTCGTCCCTGTTCATCGGGCAGTTGATGTAGGCGCGGCGTTCATCCTCGGTCTCGCCCTTGTCGTAGCGGCTTTGCATCCAGGCGGTTCCCATGTCGATGCTGTCGGCATAGACGATGGGGGCGATGGCGTCGAAGAAGGCCAGCGCTTCGGCCCCGGTGGACTGACGGATGCTCGCGGCAAGGGCCGGGCTGGTCAGCGGACCGGTGGCGATGATCCAGTGGCCGGATGAGGGGAGGCTCGTAACCTCCTCATATGACGGGGAAATCAGCGGATGCGCCTTCAGCCGCGCGGTGACGGCAGCGGCGAACGGGTCACGGTCCACCGCCAGCGCACCGCCCGCAGGCAGGCGGTGCTGTTCGGCCATCGCCATCACCAGACCACCCGCCGTCCGCATCTCCCAATGCAAAAGGCCGACCGCGTTCTGTTCGTGATCGTCCGAGCGGAAGGAGTTCGAACACACCATCTCGGCAAAATCGCCGGTGCGGTGGGCGAAAGTGCCGACCTTTGGCCGCATCTCGTGGATCACCACGGGGACGCCAAGGTTGGCGGCGGCCCAGGCAGCCTCAGCCCCCGCCATGCCGCCGCCGATGATGTGAAGGGGTTCGCTCATGGCGGCGGTTTAGGCCGGATCGGCGGAAAAGAAAAGCCGGGGGCGGCACAGCCCCCGGCTTTCAGCCCCTTAGGCCTTGTCGAGAGCGAGTTTACCCGGACCATGCGCGAAGATCATCAGGAAGGCCCCGGCGACGCCAAGGTTCTTGAAAAACATCGCCGCCTGGATCTGGTCGGCCAGGTTGTTGTGGTAAAGGGCCGCCGCGAGCAGACAGAACCCCGCGCCCAGCACCGCCATGATCCGCGCCTGGTAGCCGATCAGCATGGACACACCAAGGATGATCTCGAACAGGATCGTCGGCCAGGCAAGGATGGCCGGCAGACCGCCCGAGGTGAGGTAGCCGGTAAATCCGGCAACATCGCCCATCTTGCCAAGGCCTGCCGGAATGAAGATCGCGGCGAGGAAGATGCGGGTCACAAGCGGGGCGTAGGTTTTCAGCTGGTCCATGGGACGTCCTTTATGGGTGGTTCCGGGCAAGGTGCCGGATGCCGTATCCATACATATTCAGCTGATGGCTGTCGTCCCGCGCGATGCGCACCCCTCTCTGCATTGGCGCACAGAAATGCTTAGCCTTGGCGCAACCGCTCGCGGTGGAAGGCGGCGAAGGCTGCGGGATCGGTGATGACGAACCCAAGCTCTGCCGCCGCATCAAAGAAGCCGCGGGCGGGCAGGGTGGTGCCGCGCGCACACAGGACAGCGGCGCGGAGCGGTTGGCCTTGGGCGGCGTCGATCCGCATCAGGTTTTCCAGCGCTGCTGTCAGTTCGCCGATCCGCAAGCCAAGCTCACGGGCAAGTTCGCCGTAGGTGATGGTTTCACCCGCAGCCGCAAGGGCAGCGAGGCGGGCTTCAAGGCTGGCGCTGTTCAAGGGCGGTGGCAATGCGGTCGAGGTGATCACTCATTTGCGCTTGAATTCTGGCTAAGCCTCGAAGCTTCCACATCAAGACCAAAATCAGGGCCACGAGGATCAAGTAGGGAAGCCATACGCCAAGCATGTTCATGGGTGCTATTCCTCTCCCTGATCGGCCACCCGGGCCACGGAGACCACTTCCTCGTCCCCGGCGACGTTGAACACCTTCACCCCGCCAGCGCTCCGCGAGCGGAAGCTGACCTGATCGACCGGCACCCGGATCGACTGGCCGGTCGAGGTGGCAAGCATGATCTGGTCCGACATCTCCACCGGGAAGGAGGCGATGATCCGGCCGCCGCGCGGGCCGGGCGAGATTGCCTTTACCCCCATGCCGCCGCGCCCCCGGACCGGGTAATCGTGGCTGGACGACAGCTTGCCCGACCCGCCCTTGGTGATGGTCAGGATCAGATCTTCCGCCGCCGACATCTCGGCCCAGCGGTCGGGGGAAAGCTGGCCTGCGGGCACGGTCTCTTCCTCGTCATCCGCTTCATCCTCGGTCACGCCGGCCATCAGGCGGCGCTGTTTGAGGTAGGCGGCGCGTTCCGCCGGATCAGCCTCGAAATGCCGGATGATCGACATCGAAACCACATGGTCGCCCGCCGCGAGCCTTATACCCCGCACCCCGGTCGACCCGCGCGACTTGAAGACGCGAATCTCGGTGGTGGAGAACCGGATCGCACGACCCGCCTCGGTCACCAGCATGATGTCGTCGCTGTCCCCCGCAATCGCGGCGTTCACCAGCGTCACGCCGTCGGGCAGTTTCATCGCGATCTTGCCGTTGCGCATGACGTTGGTGAAGTCGGAAAGGTCGTTCTGCCGCACATCACCATCGCTGGTGGCAAAGACGATCTGCAAGCTGGCCCAGTCTTCCTCGGGCACATCGACCGGCATCAGCGCGGCGATGGAGACGCCTGCGGTGATCGGCAGGATATTGACCAGCGCCTTGCCCTTGGCGGTGCGCCCCGCCAGCGGCAACCGCCAGGTCTTCAGCTTGTAGACCATGCCGTCGGTGGTGAAGAATAGAAGCCAAGTATGCGTATTGGCTACGAAAAGCGTGGTGACGACATCATCGTCCTTGGTCTGCATCGAGGCCAGACCCTTGCCGCCCCGGTTCTGGCTGCGGAATTCGACCAGCGGCGTGCGCTTGATGTAGCCGCCAGAGGTGATGGTCACGACCATATCCTCGCGTTCGATCAGATCTTCGTCTTCCATGTCGCCCGACCAGTCGATGATCTCGGTCCGGCGGGGGACGGCGAAGAGGGATTTCACCTCTCGGAGTTCGTCCGAGATGATCGCCATGATCCGGTCGCGTGAGCCAAGAATCTCCAGGAAGTCCTTGATCTTTAGCGCCAATTCCTCAAGCTCGTCGGTCACCTCCTTGACGCCCAAAGCGGTCAGGCGTTGCAGCCGCAGATCGAGAATCGCGCGGGCCTGCACTTCCGAAAGGTTATAGCTGCCATCTTCGTTGATCGTATGGCTCGGGTCGTCGATCAGCGCGATATAGGGCGCGATATCGGTGGCGGGCCAACGTCGGGTCATCAGCTTTTCCCGCGCCTCGGCGGCATCGGCGCTGGCGCGGATGGTGCGGACGATCTAGGCCACAGAGGACATGCGCCCGTTCCCGCGCCTTCTTCAACTCGAAGGCGGTGCGGCGTGCCACCACTTCCTCACGGAAGTTGAGGAAATAGCGCAGGAAATCGCGCAAGGTCAGTTGCTCCGGCCGCCCGCCGTTCAGGGCGAGCATGTTGCAGCCAAAGCTGACCTGCATCGCGGAAAACCGGAACAGCTGGTTCAGCACCACATCCGGCGTCGCGTCGCGTTTCAGCTCGATCACCACGCGGATGCCGATCCGGTCGGATTCGTCGGCGATATGGGCGATCCCCTCCACCCGCTTGTCGCGGACCAGTTCGGCGATCTTTTCGATCATCGTGGCCTTGTTGACCTGATAGGGCACCTCATCGATGATGATGGCCCAGCGGTCCTTGCGCAGCTCCTCGATATGAGTCTTCGCGCGGATGATGACCGACCCCCGCCCCTCCAGATACGCCTTCCTGGCACCGGAGCGGCCAAGGATCAGCCCGCCGGTCGGGAAGTCCGGCGCGGGAATGATCTCCATCAGCGCTTCCATGCTGATGTCGGGGTTGTCGATCAGGGCAAGCGTGCCGTCGATGACTTCGCCGAGGTTATGCGGCGGAATGTTGGTCGCCATGCCGACCGCGATGCCGCCCGCGCCATTGACGAGCATGTTCGGAAAGCGGGCGGGCAGGACGGTCGGCTCCCGGTCCTTGCCGTCGTAATTGTCCTGAAACTCCACCGTGTCCTTGTCGATGTCGGACAAAAGGAACGCGGCGGGCTTGTCCATCCGGACTTCGGTATAGCGCATCGCGGCGGCGTTATCGCCGTCCATGGAGCCGAAGTTGCCCTGACCATCGAGCAGTTTCAGCGACATGGAAAACGGCTGTGCCATCCGCACCAATGCGTCATAGATCGCGCTATCGCCATGCGGGTGGTATTTCCCCATCGTGTCGCCGACGGGTCGGGCGGATTTGCGGTAGGCCTTGTCGTGGCTGTTGCCGGATTCGTGCATCGCGAACAGGATACGGCGGTGGACCGGTTTCAGCCCGTCCCGCAGGTCCGGAATGGCGCGAGAAACGATCACGCTCATCGCGTAATCCAGATAGGCGGTCTTCATCTCGGCGCTGATGTCGATCTGCGGGCCGTCGTGCACCGCGCGTTCGGGGGAATCGTCTTTCTTGTCAGTATCTTCCGGGGTATCGGCCAAGATTGCGGCACCTTTTCAACGGGTCAACATATAGTTGTGCGAAGACTACACCATCCCAGCCATGGGGTGCAATGCCAGAGGGGCGTGGGCAGCATTGCCCACCCTACGAAGGCCCTCGCGTAGGGTGGGCAATGCTGCCCACGCGGCCCCGGGGTCACTTTGATCGGGTCGGGCGGTCAAAGACCTTCTTGCCCATCAAGCTCCCGACCAGATCGACCATCAACCGCGCCGTCATGCCGCGATCATCAAGGAACGGGTTCAGCTCCACCAGGTCGAGCGAGGTGACAAGCCCGCTTTCGTGCAACACCTCCATCACCAGATGCGCCTCGCGGAACGTGGTGCCACCTGGAACGGTGGTGCCGACAGCCGGGGCGATGGCGGGGTCGAGGAAATCGACATCGAGCGAGACATGCAGCATCCCGCCCTCGCGCCGCACCAGATCAAGGAACTCGCGCAACGGCGCCACCAGGCCACGCTCATCGATCACCCGCATGTCGTTGACCTGGATATCCGCCACCAGCATGGCCGCCTGTTCCGCCGGATCGACAGAGCGGATGCCGAACATGCAGATGCGGTAGGCCGGGACCGGGGCGGGAAAGGGGGGGAAGGCGTCGAAGGTGAAATTCTGCACGCACAGCGCGACGCTGTTGTAGGTCGTGGTCGCACTGGCATAGCGAATTGGTAACGCAGTTGGGTAGGTCGGTGAAATCAGAGCGACGTCCGTGGGTGCCTGCCAGACTCCGGTAAAGTCCCATTCGATCACACATTGCTTGCCACTGTCGCAGACCAGCCGGAATGTGCCGGCCAGCGAATGCACCGCCGGATTGGCGCAGGTGACTGCATGCAGGGCGGGCAGGGAAAGATCCCCCCAATCGTCGACCCCGTGCCCCTCGGCCACGATTTCCCGCGCGAGGCCTGCGACGCGATAGGCCGCCGGACCCATCAGGCAGCCCGGGCGTTTCTGGCCGCTATCGATCGGCGCGCCGATCAGGATGGTCTTGGGCATGGTCTCCTCCAATTCGCACAGGTCTATCGGACTGGGCTTTCGGGTTGCAACCGGCAGGTCGGCCGGTTGCAGGCCCGGTTTTCGGCAAAGTACCGCAGGCGGGTCAAAGAAACGCGACGAAGCGGCGCAGGTGCTTTCCGCGGGGCGCAGAAGGGCCTATGGTTTCCCCCAACCAAGGAGCGGACATGATCATCGAACTCGGCCACTTCGCGTTGATTCTTGCGCTGATGGTAGCGCTTGTGCAATCCACCCTGCCACTGTGGGGGGCGCATCGGTCCGATGCGCGGCTGATGGCCCTCGCCGCACCCGCCGCCCTTATGCAGCTTGGGCTCGTGGCGGTGGCGTTTGCGGTCCTTACCTGGGCCTTTGTCGCCTCCGACTTTTCGCTGGCGGTGGTCACCTCGAACTCGCACACCGACAAGCCGCTTCTCTACAAGATCTCCGGGGTCTGGGGCAACCACGAGGGCTCGCTTCTGCTATGGGTGCTGATCCTTTCGGCCTACGGGGCGGCGGTGGCGGTCTGGGGCGGGAACCTGCCGGAGCGGCTCCGCGCGCGGGTGCTTGCGGTGCAGGGCATGATCGGGGTGGCGTTCCTGTTGTTCATGCTTTTGACCTCGAACCCGTTCTGGCGGCTCGTCACCCCGCCCCTGAATGGTGAGGACCTGAACGCTCTTCTCCAGGACCCCGGCCTCGCTTTCCATCCGCCGTTCCTTTACCTTGGCTATGTGGGGCTGAGCATGGCGTTCAGCTTCGCCGTCGCGGCGCTGATCGAAGGCCGGGTCGATGCCGCCTGGGGCCGCTGGGTGCGGCCGTGGACGCTCGCCGCATGGATCTTTCTGACCATCGGCATCGGGCTTGGCTCGTGGTGGGCATATTATGAGCTTGGCTGGGGCGGTTTCTGGTTCTGGGATCCGGTCGAAAACGCGAGCTTCATGCCCTGGCTCCTCGCCATCGCGCTTCTTCACAGTTCCATCGTGGTGGAAAAGCGCGAAAGCCTGAAATCCTGGACGATCCTTCTTGCGATCATGGCCTTCGGCTTCAGCCTGATCGGCACCTTCATCGTGCGGTCGGGGGTGATCACCTCGGTGGCGGGGCGCTGATATTGTTTGCAGTCCGGGCCGGCGCGCTGGAGGCGAAGGGGGTCTTTGCCGTCGTCAGCCGCGAATCCGCGCTGGTGGCCAACAACATCCTGCTGGCCGTGTCGGCCTTCGTGGTCTTCATCGGCACGATCTGGCCCCTGATCGCCGAACTTTTCCTTGACCGCAGCGTCAGCGTGGGGGCGCCGTTCTTCAACGCCGCCTTCACGCCCTTTGTCGTCGGCCTTGCGCTGATCCTGCCGCCGGGGGCGATGCTGGCCTGGAAACGCGGAGCAATGGCGCGGGGGCTTCGGTCGCTGATCCCGGCGCTGGTCCTGTCACTGGCGCTGGCGGCACTGGCGTTTGCGATGCAGACCGGGCGGACGGCGCTGGGGCCGATCGGCGTTGGTCTTGGCGCCTGGGTGCTGTTTGGCGCTGTGACCGACCTTTGGGCGCGCAGCGGGCGCGAGGGGTTCGCGACGCGGCTCGGCCGGCTGACGCGGCTGCCCCGTTCCGATTGGGGCAAGGCGGTCGCGCACGGCGGTCTTGGCATCACGATCTTTGCGGTGTCCGCGATGCTGTCCTGGAAGATCGAGGATATCCGCGTGGTCCAGATCGGCGAGACCTTCCCCCTTGGCGCCTACGAGGTGCGGCTCGATGACGTGCGTGAGGTTGCGGGGCCGAATTACCTTTCCACCATGGGGTTCCTGACCGTGCTGCGGAACGGGGCGGTGGTGGCCCAAGTGACGCCGGAGAAGCGGGTCTATCCGGTGGCCGGAATGCCCACGACCGAGGCGGCTATCGACTACGGCTTCCTGCGCGACCTTTACATCGTCCTGGGCGACCGGCAGCAATCAGGCGGCTGGGCGGTGCGGAGCTATGTGGAACCCTTCGCGAACTGGCTTTGGGCCGGGTGCCTTGTCATGGCGTTCGGTGGCGTGCTCAGCCTGTCGGACCGGCGCTACCGTGTGGCGGCCGGGGCACGGAAGGTCCCGGCCGGGGTGCCCGCGGAATGAGGCGGCTTCGGCGCGCCTGGGCAACTAGCGCACCCTGCCTGCTGGTGCTTCTGGTGCTGGCCGCGCCGGTGCGCGCGGTGCAACCCGACGAGATGCTCGCCGATCCGGCGCTGGAGGCCCGCGCGCGCGCAATCAGCCGTGATATCCGTTGCCCGGTCTGTCAGGGCGAATCCATCGATGACAGCGCCGCCCCGATCAGTCGTAACCTGCGGCTGATCATCCGCGAGCGGCTGGTCGCGGGCGACACCGACGGTGAGGTGGTCGACTACATCGTCGCCCGCTATGGTGAGTTCATACTCTTCAACCCGCGCGCCAATGGTTCGAACCTGATCCTGTGGTTTGCGGGTCCCGCGCTGTTTCTGGCGGCTCTTGCGGTGGCCGTCGCTGCCCAGCGCCGCCGGATCATGCCCGAGGCGCGGATGACAGAGGCGGAGGAAACCCGTCTGCGCGACATCCTGAAAGAGTGACGCCGGGTTCGGGCTTCTGTCCTTGTCCAACGGCCGCTAGGCTTCGCCAGAGGCCGATGAGGGGAAGGCTGGGGGGGAACGCGCAATGACCTATGACTGGATCACCGTGACCGAGGCGGGCGGGGTGACGACCATCACCCTTCAGCGGCCCGAGGTGATGAATGCGCTCAACACCGGATTGCGACGCGAGTTGACCGTTGCGCTCCGGCTTGGCCACCATGGCCGGGTGATCGTCCTGACCGGGGCCGGGCGGGCGTTCTGTTCGGGTCAGGACCTTGGCGATGCAGGCGGGTTCGACGCCTCACGCGTGGAAGCGACGCTGAACGACGAATACGTGCCGATGATCCGCGCCATCACCGACGCGCCCGTCCCCGTGATCGCGGCGGTGAATGGGGTGGCAGCCGGCGCGGGGGCGAACCTTGCCCTCGCCTGCGATCTGGTGATTGCGGCCGAAAGTGCCAGCTTCATCCAGGCCTTCGCGCGGATTGGCCTCATCCCCGACGCCGGTGGCACCAGCTTTCTGCCGCGCCGGGTGGGTCTCCAACGCGCGATGGGCGCAGCGCTGCTGGCCGAGCCGGTCAGCGCGTGCCAGGCCGAGGCCTGGGGAATGATCTGGGAAGCCGTCCCCGATGACCGCTTTGCCGAGGTGGTCTCTGCCCGCGCCGCACGGCTGGCCGCCGGTCCGACCGGGGCCTATGCCGCGTTGAAACAGGCGCTGCGCGGGGCATTTGACCGTGATCTGGACAGCCAGCTTGCGGTTGAGGCGCGGCTTCAGGGCGACTGCGGCGCGAGCGAGGATTTCCGGGAAGGCGTGGCAGCCTTCATCGCCAAGCGGCCGCCGGTGTTTCAGGGCCGTTAGGCCGAGGCGCTGGCCGGATACATCCAGACATCGATCGGCGCGCGACGACCGCGCAGGGGCAGGGCCTGCACCTCGGCAAACCCGTTCATCGCCGCGTCCAGCGCCCCTTCCGCGCGGGCCCGGGCCACCAGCGCGTCACTGACCACGATCCGCGCGCCAAGGTCCCGCGTCGCGGCCTCCAACCGGCTGGCGACGTTGACGGTATCGCCGATCACCGCAAACTCCAGCCGCCGTGCCGGGCCCACGTCGCCGACCGTCGCCCGCCCGAAATGCACCCCGACCGAGACATGGAGGCCGTCACCGATCGCGTCCACCGCCTCGACAATTCTCCGCGCGGCCCGGATCGCGGCGGCGGCATTGCCGGGGCTGGGTTCGGGGGTGCCAAAGGTCGCCATCACCCCGTCGCCAAGGTATTTGTCCAGCGTGCCACCTTCATCGAACACCACGCGCTCGATCTCGGCATAGTAGCGACGCAGAAGGGGCAGCACCTCGGTATCGGGAAGACGCTCCGCCAGATCGGTGAAGCCGACCAGATCG
>NCDS01000211.1 GCA_002280315.1 Rhodobacterales bacterium 32-66-7
GGGCCGAGCATCTTGCGTTCCAACCTGATCGGCGCGCTTCTGGGGCTGGCGGCGTTCGGCATGTTCGCGAGCGTGGACATGTCGATCAAGTTTCTGGGGGCGGGTTACAACCCGTTCCAGATCATCTTCTTCGTCAGCCTGATGTCCTGCCCCATCGCCCTGGCCTATGCGCTGGTTGACCGCAGCGACGGCAACCTGTGGCCGCGCCGTCCGGGGCTGACCTTGCTGCGCTGCGTCGGCGTGGTGATCAACGGGATTCTGGGCACCTATGCGTTCTCCGTCCTGCCGCTGGCGCAGTGCTACGCGATCTTCTTCACCATGCCGATCTTCATCGCCGTCATGGCCGTCCCGGTGCTGGGCGAGCGGATCGATCTGGTCCGAGGCCTTGCCGTCGTGGCCGGTCTGGTCGGAGTGATCGTGGCGCTTGACCCACAGGGGGCGACGTTGCAATGGGGCCATCTTGCGGCGCTTCTGGCGTCGATGGTCGGGGCGGTGAACTATCTGATCATCCGGCTGACCGGCGGGGTGGAGCGGGTGGCAGTCCTGCAGATCTACCCGCTTCTGGCGCAGCTTCTGGTGGCCGCCCTCGTCTTGCCGCTGGTCTATGTGCCGATGCCGGTCGCTGATCTTGGCCTGACCGCTTTGATGGGGCTGGCGGCATTTGTGGGATATCTGCTGATCATCGCCGCCTACCGGCACGCCCCCGCCATCGTGGTCGCCCCGATGCAATACAGCCAGATCCTTTGGGCGGCGATCTTCGGCGCGATCCTGTTTCAGGAGGTCATGGGCCTGCAGACCGTGATCGGCGTTCTGATCATCATTGCCGCAGGCGTCGTGATCGTGGCGCGGCAGGACCGGCCAGCCTGACACTCGGCGGAAGGCTGAAAGGCCGGCGTCCCCCACCTTGCGCCCCGGCAACTTTGCGGCGAAAAGGAGGGTGGCAACGGCGGTCTGCCACCGTCCCGATCTGGAACCTGATCCCATGAACTCGACCTTGCGCGGGGCGCTTCTGTCCCTGCTTGCCTTCGGCCTTTACGCGACGCATGACGTGGTGGTGAAGCTTCTGGGCGAAAGCTTCACCTCGTTCCAGATCATGTTCTTTTCCGGGCTGATGGCGTTTCCCCTGGTCACGCTGATGCTGATGGGCGACCGGCGGGACGGCACGCTGATCCCCGCGCATCCCTGGTGGTCGGCGCTGCGGGCGGTGTCGGCGGTGGCGACCGGAGCGATGGGGTTCTACGCCTTTTCGCAACTGCCGATGGCGGTCTGCTATGCGATCTTCTTTGCCATGCCGCTTCTGATCACGCTGATGGCGATCCCGCTTCTGGGCGAGAAGGTCGGCATCAGGCGCGGCGTGGCGGTGGTCGTGGGCCTGGTCGGGGTGCTGATCGTCCTTCGTCCCGGCGGGGGTCAGGGGTTCACGCTGGGTCATCTCGCCGCCGTGGGGGCGTCCTTCACCGGGGCCCTGACCAGCGTGATTGTAAGGAAGATCGGGCAGGACGAGCGGTCGGTCGTCCTGATGCTGTATCCGATGGTCCTGACCTTCTTTGCGATGGGGGCGATCCTGCCCTTTGTCTATGTCCCGATGACGGTCACCGATCTTGCCCTGTCGGCGGTGATGGCGTTTCTGGGCTTGCTCGCCGGGCTTGCGGTCATCGCGGCCTACCGGGCGGCACCGGCGGTCATCGTCGCGCCGATGCAGTATTCCCAGATCATCTGGGCGGCGGTCTATGGCTGGCTGTTCTTTCAGGAAAGCGTCGATCTTTACACCGCCGTCGGCTCGGCGGTGATCATCGCCTCGGGCGTCTATATCGTGTTGCGTGAGGGGACGCCGTCGGTCAGCCGCACCCGCCCGGTCACTGCCAGCCGTTCCCGGATGGAGGTGGGGACGCATCCGAAGCCCGCCTTCTGGCAGCGCCGGTCCGACCGCGACGATCCAACCGGTTAGGCCAACCGGCTAGGCCCACCGGTTAGGCCAACCGGCCAAGCAGTCGAGGCCCCTTGCCAAATCCGGTGTGACGGTTTAACCCGCCCCCACGGTCGGAGCCACGGTCGGAGCGTAGCGCAGTCTGGTAGCGCACCTGCTTCGGGAGCAGGGGGTCGGAGGTTCGAATCCTCTCGCTCCGACCAACTTACCATCCCGAACGGCAGCGAAGCGGGCGTCAGGCGGCGTCGGCTCGCCAGTTTCCGGCCGACAGGGTGCGGCACAGGTCTTCAACGGCGTATTCCGACATCAGGCTGGGCGTGAATTTGCCGTGCACGAGGTAATGCGCCATGATTTCCTGCTTGATCTGCGATGCCTCGACCAGGTGCATCGACCAGTCGTGAAACAGCCGGCGGGTCACGTCGCCGCAGGACACGATCTGGATGTCGTCGTGACGAGGGTCCTTCATGATCCGGACAAAGCACTGGCCGATTGCACTTCGGCTGCCTTCCAGAAGTTGCATGAAAGTCCCCTCGGCGACGACGAGCGCGCCGGTGACATGGTCGCGGCTGTTGTTGGCCCGTGAGGATTGCATGATCCCGTCCAGGGCCTTGGTGTCGACCCCGACCTGACGGGATGAATAGACCAGACGGGTAAGGTTCATCACGGTTCCAGACTGCGATACAGAGCGATACTTGGGCGAATGGGGCGGGTGGTCATCCTTGGCCGAATGGTCCGGCGGCAGATCGGGGGCCGCGACATGCCGTGAGGTCAACCAGTCGCCGATTTCATCCCAAAGATCCTCGGGCGAGCAATTGGGGTAGAGAAGGGCGTCGGCCAGCCGCAAGGCAAGCTCACGCGGGGGCTGATCGGGCCAGGCTCCTTGGCCACCGGGGGATCCGCCGTTAAGCCGGGTTGTGTCCATGCCGTGCAAACCTTTCCTGAGCGCGTGAGGAGGGGCGGCGACCGCCCTCCAGCCTTGCCCGACCTGCGGGGCGGTGGTCCCACCGACCACTGGGCCCGCTCCGCTTGGGGTTGAGCAGTTTTCTACCCCAGGATGTAAAGACGGTCGGAATTGAGTTCAACCGCGCGGCGGCAGTTTCGTTCCGTCACTTTCTGTGTCGCGGGGGTTTTTCAGGACGCGCCCCCTTACCTACGCGCCCGACCTACGCCCCCCGAACGGCGGCGGCGATATAGGTCGCGCACCCGAGGCGATTGGGCCCATGATCTCGCCTATATGGTGCACGGTCGTGGCGCGGGCGTCGACAAACACCCGGGCGCGGGCCATGGCCTGGTCGTCGACCTCGCGCATCGCGGGGGTGTAGGCCCCGATCAGGTCAAGATGCTGGCCGGGTTGCAGCCAATCGCCCATGATCAGGGGGGCGGTGGCCATGGTGGCGGTGCAGATGATGTCGGCCTTGCGCACCGCAGCCTCCAGATCCTGGGCGACGGGCAGGCCCATCGCTTTGGCGGAGGCTTCGGTCCGGCTCCATACCGTGAACTCGGCATTGGGAAACACGCTCGAATACGCCTCGACCATGGAACGCGCGACCACCCCGGCACCCACCAGAAGGATCTTGCGGCTGTCCTTCCGGGCGAGGCGGCTGGCGGACAGCAGGCTGTCACCGGCGGTCTTCCATTTGGTGACAAGGTGGAAGTCGAGGAGTGCTGTCAGCTCACCCGTCTGGTCGTCGAACAGGTTGACGATGCCGTTTACCGTCGGCTTGCCCCGACCGGCGTTGCCCGGCACGATGGTGCCGACCTTGACCAAGGCGCCGATGCCGTCGATCCAGGCCCCCCGGTCCAGCAGCGTATCGGCGCCACGATAAAGAAACAGGTCAGCAATCTCGGCCCTTGGTCGTTGGTGCCCGGCCTCAAGCGCCGCCATGAGGCCTGCCCAGGTCAGCCGCACCTCGGCCTCCGGACCGATCCAGTCTACCTTCATAGCCCCGCCTCCCCTGTGGTCAGAAGACCCGCGCCGACGAGACGCCCGGCCCAGCCTTCCCAACCGGTGAAATGATGCACCTGCCAGCCCCGCGCGGCGGCAGCTTCGATGTTTTCAAGCTTGTCATCGGTGAACAGAAGCCGGTCGGGCGCGATGCCGCAATCCGCCTCGACCAGCGCGTAGATCGCCGGATCGGGTTTCGTCACCCCCATCCGGCCCGAGACATACTCCCGGTCGAACTCGTTCAGGAAATCGAGCTTGGTGCGGGCGGCGTCATAGGCGTGGCTGCCGAAGTTGGTGAGGGTAAAGACCGGCACCCCCTTCCGTCGCAGCGCGCGCAGCAGCGCGATGGAGCCTTCGATCCTTGGGCTTGCAAGCTCATCCCAGCGGTCGTGCCAGAAGCGGATTTCGGCAGCCCAGGTCGGATTCCGGTCAGCCCAGTCGTAGATGGTTTCGCGGAACAGGGCACCCGCATCGACGGCAAGGTTCATGCCGTGCAGGTCAACCTCGGCGAACAGCTGCGCGCGGCGGTCGGGGCCGATCGCCCGGTCATAGAAGGCTTCGGGGTTCCAGGTGGTCAGCACGTTGCCGATGTCGAAGATCACCGCCTCAGGCTGCATCTGTCCGTCTCCGTGCCGTTTCGCGCCAAAGCGTATAAAGCCCGGCACCGCAGATCAGCGCAATCCCCACCCAGGCGGTGGTGTCGGGGAAGGTGTTGAAGATGACCACGCCCCAGATGATTGCCATCGGCATCCCGACATATTCGAACGGCGCGATCAGACCGGGTTCGCTGGTGCGGTAGGCCTGGGTGACCATCAGCCCGCCGATCCCGACGGAAAGCCCGGTGGCAAGGAAGATCGGCCAGTCCCCCAGCGGCGGCCAGACCCAGGGGCGGAACAGGAACGCCCAAAGCGAGCCTTCCTGCGCAAGGTGGCCGTCGCCGACCCAGAGGCCCATCGTCAGGCTGACCACGATGAAGCCCGACTGGACGTAGAACGACAGGGTCATGGCGCTTTCCGTACCCCCCATTCGCCGCGCGAGCAGGTTTCCGGCGGCATAAAGCACGGCCGAGATCAGGACCAGCAGCGCCGCAGGCTGGATCACGCCGCTTCCCGGTCGCAGCATGACGAGGACCCCGACCATGCCGACAATCACCGCCGCCCACCGCCTTGGGCCGACCTTTTCGCCCAGGATCAGGATCGACAGCAGCGTCACCACGATCGGGCTGACATAGGCCACCGCCACCGCCTCGGCCAAGGGCATCGCGGCGAGGCCGATGAAATAGGTCACGTTCGAAAGCATCACGATTGCCACGCGCACCAGATGCGTGCCGGGCCGCGCGGTGGTGATCTGCGACCAGCCGCGCGGCGACAGGTGGATGACGATAAGGATGAAGCTCATCGCGACCAGCGCGCGGATCAGGATCACCTGATGGAGCGCATAGCCGGTGGACAGGAACTTGATCGCCATGTCGTTGACCGAAAAGATCAGCGTGCCACCGGCAGCGAACAGGATACCGGTCAGGGCCTTGCCGGGCGGGGCTTTGGGGTGGGGCATGGCGGCAGGGTGGCGTTTCCGGCTGCCGGCGTCTGTCTTGCCCGCGACATCGGCTGCCGCGGGAGGAGCAGCCCGCGGTCTTAGGGCACCGGGCGGCGCAAGACACGGTCGAGCATGTCGAGAAACCGGCTCCGCTCGGCCTTGCCGAAAAGCTTGGCCCCGCCCTGACGGAATGGATCAGCCTCACGCAGGTCGGCCATCAGGTCGCGGGTGGCCAAGACCATCCCGATGTTGGCGGTGGTCAGCTCTTCGCCGTTGTGCTTGATCACCCAGGCCCCAGCGGCCACGCATTTCGCGGCCAGGGGGATATCGCCGGTGACGACGACATCGCCGGGACCGCAGGCTTCGGCGATCCATTTGTCAGCCTCATCCGGTCCGGCGGGCACGAAGACGCTTTCGACCAGCGGGTTGGGTGAGGGTCGGATGCCGCCGTTCGACACCACGAGCATGCGGACACCATGCCGCGTCGCCACCCGCTCCGCCTCGGCCTTGACGGGGCAGGCGTCCGCGTCGATCAGGATCCGCCGCGTCACGGGGCCGCGAAATCCTGCACCCAGTAGTAGTAGAAGGGCTTGCTGTTGCCCATGATCGGCTTGTCATCAGCCTGATAGCCGACCGCAATGCCGGTATCCTTGAACTTGCAGTTCAGGATGTTCTTGCGGTGACCCGGACTGCCCAGCCAGTCATAGGCGACCTGCGTCGCGCTGGACTGACCGGCGGCGATGTTTTCGGCCACCATCTTGTATTTGTACCCCTGCCGCTTCACCCGGCTGGAGAACTTGCTGCCATCCTTGTTCGAATGGCCGAAGAAATCCTTCTTCGCCATGTTCGTGGCGTGGGTCTGGGCTGCATTCATCAGCTTGTTGTTC
>NCDS01000012.1 GCA_002280315.1 Rhodobacterales bacterium 32-66-7
AGACGATGCCACCTCGACAAATGACCGGGTGGCAGTTGCGACAAGCTGGCAGGATGCATGGCCTGATCCGTCGCCGCAAAGGGCGTCCTGGTCCACCGCCGCCGTTTGAGCATGATCCACATGCGCACCATGCGATCGGTGATCAGGAAGCGCCGCCAAAAGAAAGGCGGCAAGCAGACAAAGACCACACATGATATTTGCAAGGTTGCGCATGGAAACAGCTTAGCACCCCTGGCGTACAATGGAGGTGTTCACATCGAAGTGACCAAAGAATTTTCCAGCAAGATCGGCCAAAGCGCCACGGCTTCACCTCTTTGTGACCCTCGTGCGACGCAAAGCGATTTGACCTTCCCATATTGGAAGGCGGCAGAAGATCGAAAAAAAGAGGAGCAGATCATGCGATTCAATCGACGCCTTTTCGTCGCCGGAGCACTTGCAGCCCCTTTCCTGACGGGCAGGGCAGTCTTTGCGACCGAGGATTCCCAAGGGCCTGTCCGAAACAACATCTCGGCGTTCCGCGCACATGACTGGCAGGACCATTTCGATTCGCTTGGGGTCGGGATCATCATCTCCGACACCACAAGCAAGGTTCTCCAGCACTGGACGAGCGATGGCCAGATGTTTCTCTACCCCACTTCGGTTCCGTTATCGGATGAACTGACCCGGAGGGGATACACCGAGGTTGTGGAGAAGCGGGTCAACCCAAGCTGGGCTCCGACGCCTTCGATGCGGAAGCGCAACCCGGAATGGCCGGCCTTCGTGCCGGGCGGTGATCCAACCAATCCGCTTGGCACTCGCGCCCTGTATCTGTCATGGCAGTATTACCGGATTCATGGTACCCACGATACGCGCAAGATCGGACGCCGCGCTTCGAACGGCTGCATCGGACTTTACAATGAGCACATCGAAGAGGTGTTCGATCGCACGCCGATCGGAACGCAAGTCAAACTGATCTGAACGGATGAGATCGAGAGCAATCATATTGACCCTGCCACGAACCCTGCTTCCGCGCGGGTTGTTGCTTGACGTGGCGATGTGGCTTCTGTGCGTCGGTCTGGTCATGGCCCTGGTGCTGGGACAACCGGCAAAAGCAGGGTCCGGCAACGAGCATCATTCTGCCGTCACGCTGGAGGCAGCCGTAACACCCGAGCAGCAATCTTCGGCATCGCCTGCCTGCCATCCCGGCGTCGTGTGCACTGCTTTGGCGCTGCTGGAGTCTCTGGATTCAATGCAGTCCGCAATGGTTCGGGCTGTCCTTCAGCCCGGTTCAGAGCGGCCGCAACGCCGTTTTGCCGGTCCGGCCATCACACTGCCGCCGCCGCGAACCCTGACCTGAGTGTCGGGCCGAACGAGCGTTCGATGACCAGAAAAGCCGGTTGGAATGGCCGGCTTGGGTCCGACCGATTCTCTGCCTGACACGAGAATTTGTCCAGGATGCGATCTGCCTGACCGGCACGACGCATCCAATGATCAACAAAAAAACAAACCAAAGGCAGTCGGGCAGATGAAATTTCAATGGACGGGCGCGATCGCGCTTGCCGCTTCCGCCGTTGCGGCAGTGGCGCTGGCACATACGGGGGCGACGGGCGTCGTCCTGGAGCGAATGAACGGAATGACGGCAATGCGCGACACCATCGCGGAACTGGCACCGATGATGCAGGGCACCGTGCCCTACGACACATTCGTCGTGTCGCAAGGTGCAAGCGTCATCGCAAGTCATGCGGGAACGACAATGCTATCGCTTTTCCCGGAAAACAGTCTTGAAGGCGTCACCTATGCCAAGCCGGAAATCTGGTCCGACTGGCAGCAGTTCGCGGCGCTTTCGGAAGAACTGAAGGTCTATGCGGATGCCTTGGCCGAAGCCGCCCCGAACGGTCTCGAGCCTGCGAGTTCGCCAGCGGGCGAGATGGCAGGCATGGATCCCTCCGGCATGGACATGTCCGCAGCTCCGCCGGCAGCGCAGGGCTTCACGGTCGCGGAACTGATGGGATACGGTGCGGCGCCGGAACGGATTGCGGTGACACGAGGGGCATCCGACCCGACCGCTTTGGCGCTTGATCTGACGACACTGGCGGCGGATGATCTTTTCAACCGGATCAGCGCAACCTGTTCTTCCTGTCATGCGCAGTTTCGTTCGGGCCGGAACTGACGATGCGCGGATTGATCCGGGTTTCCTTCATCTTCCCGGCCATCGCGGCAGGCATAGGTGCCGGGGTGTTGGCACTTTGGCCGATCGGGGAGGCCGAGCCCGCAAGCTTTCCTTCCGGCGATGCAGAACGTGGGGCCTATCTCGCCCGCGCGAGTGGCTGCGTGTCCTGCCATACCAACTCGGCCGCAAAAGGACTGGCGCTTGCAGGAGGGGCGCCTCTCGACACACCCTTCGGCACCTTCGTGCCACCGAACATCACTCCGCATCGGGAGGCCGGGATCGGGCGCTGGACTGTGCAGGATTTCGCCAAGGCAGTGCGCCAGGGTGTGTCGCCCGACGGCGCCCCCTACTACCCCGTCTTCACCTACTCGTTCTACGCCGGATTTACCGATCAGGACATTGCCGATCTCTGGGAGGCGTTCCGCACCGTCCCACCGGTTGCAGACGCAGCCCCGCCCCACGATGTCGGCTTTCCCTTCAGTTTCAGATCGGGGCTGAAGCTCTGGCGTGCGGCCTACCTTGATGCGCCCGTGACCGATGCGCTGATGGGCACCTCTTCCCCGTGGAACCGCGGACGGCAACTGGTCGAAGGGGCTGCACATTGCGCGGCCTGTCACACGGGGCGGACCCTGGCTGGCGGGCTTGATGACAGCGCCCGCTTTGCCGGAAACGCCAGCCTTCCCGGCGGCAGCAAGGCGCCGTCGATCCTGAAGGACGATCTTCTGGCAAAGGGCTGGACCGTTGCGAACCTTGCCTACGCGCTTCAGTCCGGCATCCTGCCCAACGGGGATGCTTTCGGCGGCAGCATGGCCGAGGTCGTGGCAGAGGGCACGTCGTTCCTGAACGATGCCGACCGCGAAGCCATAGCCACCTATCTGCTCGACACCGAGGGCACAGGCGACATTCCCGCGCCCGCGCCAACCAAAACAGAGGCCCCGATGGCCGGAATGGATCATTCGCAGATGGATATGGGCAATGGTAACTAGAGCGGTTGCGGTCATCATGGCCCTGGGCGTCGCGATCTTCGTCGGGGTCTTCATCTGGACCACGGTGAGGATCAACAATCCGCGCGACACGCTCTCGGCTGTTCCAGAGGCGATTGGCGAAGCGTCCGAAGTGCTTTCGGATGGACAAATTGACGTTCAGGTCTATGCGCTTGGTGACCGTGACGTTCGGGTTGATATCCAGTTCATGCCCGACACCGATGCAGGCGCGGCAGCCGGCCTGCGGCCTGATGTGAGCTTTGCAATGCTGGGCATGCACATGGACGGGGTGACACCTCCGCTTCAGCTGCTCGAGCCGGGCGTCTGGCGCGCCGAGGTGAAGCTGCCGATGGCGGGTCGATGGGTCGTGAACGCGGGATTCGGGGAAGAATTGGCAGAGGTAGAGTTTGATGCGCGATGATCCAGCTTCGGCAATTTTTTCGAAAGATGACAACCTTCGCCGCGGGCTCCGGGGCGTGGCTGTCGGGATCACCCTGTTCCTGGCCCTTGGTACGATCATCGCCGTTTGGGCGAACCCGCTGTTTGTCAGGATGACTCCGGTCGGACCATGGGAATTGGGCGCGACCGTTCTGACGGCGATGCTCGGAGGCGTGACATCGGCGTTGTGGGTGCCTCAGTGCACCTTGCGCGCTTCCGGGACGGGTGGGCTTGCCAGCTTTCTCGGGATCGCCTGTCCGACCTGCAACAAGGTGCTCATGCTGGTCTTCGGTGGACCGGCGCTGCTTGCGTGGTTTGACCCGCTCCGGCCGTGGCTTGCGACTGCCGGGCTTGCCATCATGGGCATCGCCGTGGTGACGACGTGGCACCGGTTTCGCGCTGTCCGCGCCGACAGCGGAGAGATAAAGGGACTGCGGGGCCTTGATCGGAGGGACGTGAAATGAAGACAGTCGCAATCCAAGACCCGATGCTGCGTCGGCTGAGCCGGAGCGCACTGGTCCGGCACGGGCTGATGGTCATCCTCTCGGCGGGCCTTGTCCTGCTGTTTGCGGCCGTCCACGGCGAATGGAGCCCGATGCACCGCTGGAACCGGGCCTTGGCCGACGCCTCGCTCGTGCTGATTGCGCTTTCGATGGGCCTGGGGCCTATCGCCCGGCTTTTCAGACCCGCACTGACGCTGCTGCCCTACCGCCGCGAGTCGGGCATCTACGGCTGCCTGCTGGCCCTTGCGCATGCTGCAATCATTCTTGTCGGCTGGGTCGAATGGGACCTGATGCGGATGTTCGGCTTCGAATGGCATCCCGAACTCCTTCGCTATGTCATGTTTCAGCATGGCTTCGGTCTGGCCAACGCAATCGGGATTGCCGCCCTGCTCGTGGCGATCCTCCTGGCGGCAACCTCAAGCGATGTCGCAATGCGCCGGCTTGGTGTTTCCGGCTGGAAATTCCTGCAGATGGGCGTCCTGCCGCTCTGGTGGCTGTCTGTGGCGCATGTCGCCTATTTCGTCTTCATGCACTTCCTGAGCTTTCACCAGGCGACGCCCGAGCCGAACCCCCTGCAGTATTGGTTCGTCGGGCTGGTCGTCCTGGTCCTGGTCCTGCGCCTTGCCGCTTACCTGAAGACCATCGGCGGCAGGCGCAAGCCTGACTCTCCGGATGAGGGGGCCAAGCATGCGCCAATCTGAACGGGATCTCGCCAGGGCTTCACGGGTGACGACACGTCGGTCGCTGCTGCTTGGCGGCGTGATGACCTCGGCGGTCGGTGTGCTTGGTTTTCGGATGTGGCAGCTGGGTGTCCGGGACGCTGAAGAATACTACCTTCTGGCCGAGGAAAACCGGATCAGCCTGCGGTTGGTGCGTCCCGACCGGGGCCGTATCTTCGACCGCGCGGGCAAGCTTGTCGCTGACAACGAACAGACCTACCGGATCACGCTGGTGCAGGAGGAAGCCCAGGACGTCGATGATGTCCTTGCAAAACTGCAGCGGCTCATTGGTCTGACGGGCGAGGATATCGACCGGATCCGAGAGCAGCTTGACCGCGTTCAGGGCTTCGTCCCGATCACGGTCAAGGACAGGGTCACGTGGGAAGATCTGTCGGTCATTGCCCTGAACACTCCGGCGCTTCCAGGTGTCCAGCCGGAAATGGTGCTGTCGCGCGTCTACCCCTTCGGTCCCGACTTTGCCCATCAGGTCGGCTATGTGGGACCTGTCAGCGACAGCGATCTGACCGCGGGGGAGGGTGAGCCCGAACCGCTTCTGCGCCTGCCGGACTACCAGATCGGCAAGACCGCGATCGAGCGGATCCACGAGCGCACGTTGCGAGGTGAACCGGGTGCACAGCGGGTTGAAGTCGATGCCGGCGGCAGGACCATGCGCGAACTGGCCCTTGATCCGCCGACCCCCGGCCCCGACATGCAGATCACGCTGGATCATCATTTGCAGAACTTCATGCGTGTGCGCCTGGAAGGACAAAGCGCGGCGGCAATCGTGATGGATGTGACGAACGGCGATCTTCTTGGCTGTACGTCAGCGCCTGCCTTCGACCCGAATCTTTTTGTTCGCGGAATCTCGAGCAAGGATTACGGCAGTCTGCGCGACAACGAGTATCGCCCGCTTGCCGACAAGACTGTTCAGGGGGCCTATCCGCCGGGATCCACGATCAAGATGTCGAATGCGCTCGCCGCGCTGGAGAGCGGGGTCATGGACCCGACAGAAACCGTGACCTGTAACGGCTATGTCGAAATTTCCGGTCGCAGGTTCCATTGCTGGAAGAAAGGCGGCCATGGGCGGGTCGACATGATCGGTGCGTTGCGGCAGTCCTGCGACGTCTATTTCTACGAAGTCGCGCAACGGATCGGGATCGACGGCATCTTCGCGATGAACGACCGTCTCGGACTGGGGCTGAAATACGACCTTCCGCTGTCGGGAATGGTTCACGGCAACAATCCCTCGCGGGCGTGGAAGCAAGAGCAGTACGGTCAGGATTGGTTGATCGGCGACACGATCAACGCCTCCATCGGCCAGGGCTTCACGCTGGCTTCACCCATTCAGCTTGCCACGATGGCTGCGCGGCTCGCCTCGGGAGCGGCAATCCTCCCACGTCTTGTCCGTCCGCTTGGCGAGGCCAGCCCGGACGAGCCCGCGCCGGCGTCGCTGGGTCTGTCGGCAGAAGCACTGCGGATCGTGCGCCAGGGCATGTTCGAGGTCTCGAATCACGAACGGGGGACGGCCTATGCCTCGCGGATTGCGGATATGTCCAAGGCCATGGCCGGAAAGACGGGTTCGAGCCAGGTGTTCTCGATTTCGGCGGCCGAGCGTGCCGCAGGTGTCCGCTCGCAGGACGAACTGCCCTGGAACAGGCGGGACCACGCGCTGTTCGTGGCTTTTGCACCCTTTGATGCGCCTCGATATGCCGTGACCGTGGTTGTCGAGCATGGCGGCGGCGGCTCTACTGCCGCAGCACCGATCGCGCGCGACATCATGCTTTTCGCCCAGCATGGCGGCTTGCCGCCCGAAGACTCCTATCCGACTGCGCAGCGAAGCCGCATTCGGGAGGATCTGGCGCTACTGTCCGAACGGATTCTGCCGCCGGATGGGGCGACACCGATCACCGTAAGCCGAACATGACAATCGCCAAGCGCAGGGCTGGCAGGTTCAGCGCCGTTGAGGTGGCCTTGCCCGCGGTTGTCCTTCTGTTGTCGGCGCCGCAAGCGCGCGCGTTCTTCCACAACAGTCCGGATCTTGAACAAGGTCGCGTGATCTACACCGCAAACTGCGCGTCCTGCCATGGTGCCGATCTGGCAGGACAACCGGACTGGCAAACGGCTGATGCGGACGGAACCTATCCCGCCCCGCCGCATGACGCGAGCGGCCACACCTGGCATCACGGCGACATCATGCTGCGCGACTACATCAAACGTGGCGGGCAGGCGGTCCTTGGCGAAATGGGCGTCGCATACGCCTCCGGCATGCCGGCCTTCGGCGACCGACTTACGGACAGCGACATCGAAGCTGTCCTGGACTACATCAAGTCGACCTGGCCCGAAGATATCCGCGCCATTCAGGCCGAGCGCAGCGCAATCGAGGCCGGCGCGCCATGATGCCGTCCCCGACCCATGGGCTGTCAATCCACATTTGGACTTGCTCCGCACGTCGATCTAAGGTGCATCCATGATCGGAAAACACGCAATGAAAGGCCCGCCAATGCGAACGAAATCCATACTGCTCGCCAGCATCCTCTGTCTTCAACTCTCTGTGCCGTCCTTTGCACAGGAAATCTCGGATGAACGCATCAAGGCTCTCGTGGCCGAGGCCCTGCGTGAAAACCCGGAACTGATCCTCGAGGCGCTTCAGGCCCTCGACGCACGGCAGGCGGAAGCACAGGCTGCTGCCGTATCCGCAGTATTGGCCGATGAGCGCGACACATTGGAACGGGACCCCAACGCTCCGGCTCTCGGCAATCTGGAGGGCGATGTGACGTTGGTCGAGTTCTTCGACTACAACTGCCCCTATTGCAAGCGCGCCATGCCGGAGGTCGACGCCCTTCTGGCCGAAGACGGCAACATCCGCTTGGTGCTTCGCGAATGGCCGATCCTTGGCGAAGGGTCAGCCTTCGCCGCCCGCGCCGCGCTCGCATCCCGCAAGCAGGACAAGTATCCCGAGTTCCACAATGCCTTGATGGGCCTTCGAGGGAAGGTAGAGGCCGACACGGTGCTGCGAGTGGCGGGCGAGATCGGGCTGGATGTGGAGCAGCTCAAGACAGACATGCAGGCACCGGAGGTCGACGAGCACATCGCAACCTCGATGCGTCTGGCCGAGGCGCTCGGTTTCAACGGGACGCCGTCCTTTGTCGTGGGCGATCAGCTGATCCCCGGTTTTGTCGAGAAGGCGCAGCTTTCCGAGATCGTGGCGTCTGTTCGGGCATCAGAATGAAGGGTGCAGGGCGGCACGCTCTTCGATCCTTGCGTTGGACCGTCTTGCCTGTGCGCCGGGCGGTCCCGGCCGTCGCGGCGGTACTATGGATTGCGCTGTCTGGAATTGCCGCGGCGCATTCGTTCACGGCCGCTGTTCTGGTCGTCGGTGACAATGTTGAACAAGACCTTGCCGAGGCGGTTCGAGGATTCCTGCTGGCTGCCGACGAACGGGACGGGCACCCGAACGAAACCTCCGACGGGCATCTTGGGGGCGTTGACGTGCATGTTCTTCCGCTTCCGGCCGACGCCACCGGACAGGTCGAAAAGCTGACCGGGTCACCAGACGAGCCCCCTGATGTCGTCATCGTCCTTGGTCCGCAACCTGCCGCCGACAAAGCGGCACGCAAGTCCAGCCCCGCAAGCGCCGTTCTGGTTCAGCCTCTGCTGGCAGAGGGCTGGAGTGATGATGACCGGATGGAAGGTTTCATCGCGCGCTACCGGCTCGCCTACGGCAAGGAACCCGGCCTTCTGGCCGCCTCGGCCTACCACGCGGCGCGCAGGCTGGATGTCGCGATCAGACCGCTTGACAGGGCGGGGCCGCGCGATGCGCTTCAGGAAGCCTGGCAAGCATCCGAGTTCGGCTTGCCAGGATGATCCTGCGGTGTCTGGCCGACGCGCGCGGGGTGGTGATCTCAGGCCGCCGGGTAGCTGGTGAAGACGGTGCTGCTGCCATCCCGACCAACGAGCAAGACATCATAGGCCTGACGCTCTGTCTCTGGTCCCATGCCCGGTGAGCCGAAGGGCATGCCCGGAACGGAAAGCCCCACGGCCAAGGGGCGTTCGGCCATCAGCCTGCGGATATCGACTGCGGGAACGTGCCCTTCGATTGTGTAGTCGCCGATGGTCGCCGTGTGGCAGGACGACAGGTTCTCCGGGATGCCGCGCTCCCGCTTGAATGCCGCGAGATCTTCGATACTGCGCTCTTCAAAGCTGACGTTGAAACCGTTGTCGCGCAAGTGACCGATCCAGCCGTTGCAACAGGGGCAGCCAGGGTCCTTCACAACATGGATCCGGTCATCCGCTTCGGCCAGCAAAGGCATGGAGCCAAGGCCAACGATGAAGAAAGGTCCGGCAAGAAGAAGGGTGCGACGCGGAATTCTCATGAGTGTCCCCGATCGAGTTCGAAGCTGAATGCCACCAGAAATACCGCCAAAGGCCCGGCATGGCGAGCACAATGTAACTTCGACGAGGCCTGATCACCTGGAAACTGCTGAAGGCGCGCCTTCATGGCCTGCACCAGAAGGAGGCCGTGATTCCCATCTGCGCCATCGTCTTTGACCCGACCGGTCTGAATGCCCGGCAGGTCGGAGCAACCGATCATTTCCTGCTTTGGACCAAAACGCGCAGTAACGCGGCAATCAGCCGCAGCCGCTGCTGTGGCCAAGCGGTCCGGACACCAAACTGTCAGATGACGGCACGAGACTAAATTGATACAGGCAGGAGGATGTACCGTTCGTCCTTCCCTGTGCGTGCCTTGATCCTTGCCGCCTATGTGCTGGCGGTACTCCTTCCGTTGCTTGCCTTCGCGGGTGACCGGCAACAGTCGCAGGGCGACCATGAGCAGATGATGGCGATGGCTGGCCATGTCGGGCAAATGACATCTGCCGACAGCCCGGTTGACGATGCACCGCGACTGCTTTGCGAGCAGCACTGTCTTTTTTCGGCCGCCCCGCTTTCCTCCCTGCACGCGGGCGTCGTCGCCATCGAGCGTCCGGTAGTCATCAACCTGAACGATGATCCTTCCGCCGCGTCGCTGGCACTCCCGCCGCCTGGCCCGCCTCCGAAACGCGCGCTGATCTGACCCCATGGTTCCGCTTCGCCGGGGCCTTCAGTCTTTTCACGTTGCGATACAGGAGAATTCGCATGATCACGCTCTCTCGCCGCGGCTTTCTGGCCGCTTCTGCGGCTACGGCCGCCTCACTTGTCCTGCCTGCCCGCGTTCGCGCCCAGTCGGCCCGGATGTCACTGACGGCGACGACCCGGACGATCGATGTTCGGGGCAAGGCCGCCACTGTCTGGGGGCTGATGGACGGCAACGGCCGGTCCGGGCTGGTCCTCGACCCCGGCCAGGCCTTTGCGGTCGATCTGACGAACAGTTTGGTCGAGCCGACCATCATCCACTGGCACGGCCAGATTCCGCCGAATGCGCAGGACGGCGTGCCGGACCTGCCCATGCCCAAGCTGCAACCCGGCGAAAGCCGCGCCTATGACTTTGCCGCGCGTCCGGGCACGCACTGGATGCACGCCCATGTCCCCGAGCACGAGATGTTGCTGCTCGCTGCTCCTCTGATCGTGCGGCGGTCCGAGGACGTCGCGGCGGACCGGCAGGAGGTGACGCTGTTCCTGCACGACTTCTCGTTCAGGCCGCCTGCCGAGGTGCTGGCCGAGATCACCGGCGGCGCGTCCATGGCGGGAATGGACCATAGCCAGATGGGTCAGGACGGCATGGCCGCAATGGACATGGGCGACATGGACATGGGCGGCATGGCGATGGACGGCATGGCGATGGACCTGAACGACTACAACTTTGACGCCTATCTGGCCAATGACCGCACGCTGGACGACCCCGAGGTCGTGCCGGTGGACAAAGGCGGCAAGGTTCTTGTCCGCGTGATCAACGCGGCCGCGGCGACCGTGTTCTGGGTCGACACCGGCGCGCTGCCGGGGCGGTTGGTCGCGGTGGACGGCGAGCCGGTGCAACCCCTGCCCGGCAGCCGCTTCGGTCTGGCCATGGGCCAGCGGCTCGACATCGAACTGGATGTTCCTGCCGAAGGCGGCGCCTTCCCGGTCCTCGCCCTGCGCGAGGGCGCAAAAGAGCGGACAGGCCTGATCCTCGCCACGCCGGGGGCCGCCGTGACGAAGGTCGCCGACATGTCCGACACCGACCATCCCGCCTTCAGCGCCGATCTGACGCAGGAGGCGGCCCTGCGCGCCGTCACCCCGCTGCCGGAACGCGCGGCATCGTCGCAGCCGATGCTGATGCTGGGCGGCTCGATGATGCCCTATGTCTGGACCATCAACGGGCAGACCTGGGGCACTCATGTGCCGGTGACGGCGAAGTCCGGCGAGCGGGTCGAGATCATGTTCCACAACATGTCGATGATGGCGCATCCCATGCATCTCCATGGCCACGGCTTCCAGGTGGTCGGCGTGGGTCAGAACCGGATCGCGGGCGCCGTGCGCGATACCGTGCATGTGCCGCCGATGGGCATGATCACGGTTGCGGTTGACGCGGGGGAAGCTGCGCGCTGGATGCTGCATTGCCATCACATGCCGCATCTCGCGACGGGCATGATGACCGAGTTCGCGGTTTCGGCCTAGGATCGACCCGGACCCGCAGATCGCCTGCGGGTCCGGCCTTTCGCGAAGGGAGAAGCACATGTCTGTCCCGATCCCCCGACGAGCTGTCCTGGGCGGCTTTGCTGCGGCCCTTGTTGCGGGGCGCGCCGAGGCGCGACCGCCTTTCCGGCTGCGAAAGGACCCGCAGCCCCTGCTCTCCCCGCCCCTCCTGGATGAGGCAGGAACCACCAGGGTTCTTGGCGATTTTGCGGGGCGTGTGATCCTTCTGAACATCTGGGCGACCTGGTGCCCGCCCTGTCGGGAAGAGATGCCAGCGCTTGACCGTCTGGAAGGGCTGCTTGGCGGCCCGGATTTTGCCGTGGTCCCCCTTTGCATCGACGAAGGCGGGATCGAACGGGGCCGAAGGTTCTATGACGAGATCGGTCTTGTAAACCTGCCGCTCTACTGGGCGGAACCGCTGCGGGTTCAACTGGCACTCGCCTTCATCGGACTGCCGACGACGCTTCTGATCGACCGCGAGACGCGGGAAATCGGGCGGCTTCCGGGCCCCTTCGACTGGGAAAGTGAAGGCGCGGTCCGTCAGCTTTCGGCTCTGCTTTGATCGGTGCCATTCCCTTCGCCGGATTTCTGTCTAGCCCGTCGAGTTCGCCATTGCCGAGAATTATTGCCCTGCGTCGGCGCAATCCGGCCCCTCTGCGCGCAGCGAGAGGACTTCGACATTCACGGTGACCTCTCCGGCCTTTTCAAAGGAAAGGGTGACCGGAAAGCTGTCGCCTTCCTTCAGGGCTGTCGTCAGCCCCATCAGCATGCCGTGATACCCCCCCGGAGAAAGCGGCACGCTCTGGCCGGCCGGCACCGGAATCGACATCGCATGCGGCATCGAAGCGATGCCGTCCTGAACCACAGTCTCGTGCAGCATCGGCATACCGGCTGCGGGCGTCGCGATCCCAACCAGCGCGTCGTCGGTCGCTCCGGTGTTCGTGATCTCCACATAGAAGACACCGGGCCGCCCCGCGCCGATCGTCGCCCTGGACCAGGCGTGTTCAACGGTCAGTTCGCCGATAGTTGCGGTTTCGCAGGCCATCGCCGCAGGTGCAGAGAGGATCAGGGCTGCGGCGACCCGAAGGATGATCTGAAGCGAACGCAGAGGCATGAATGGTCCGGGCGCTGGGAACATGGGTTGGTCTAGAACCTCGAGCAGCGTGAGGTACAACCGAGACAAAGGTGAGGCTTTCAGAACCGGCGATCTTTCGCCGATCAATCCGCCCCGGAAAACCTGGCAAGGCGGATGCCCAAGCGCCAAATGGCCAGAAGTCATCGGAATGGTGACGCAGTCACCGACCAGAAGCGCGGACACTCGCCTCTCATGACGAATGTTTGATTTGTCCTGTCGGCGACAGGACGATATGCTCTGACGCTGAGTGCAGGTGAAGGAGTAATCCATGACCGATGAACGGATCGGGCGGCGGGCGGTACTGGGCGGGGCGGTCGGGATGGCCGGGCTTGCGGCCTTGCCAGCCTTGGCGCAGGACGGCACGACCGAGTTTCAGGCTCCGGCGTCAAGCAGCGTGCGGAACAACGCATCCAGCTTCCGTTTGCTGCAATGGCAGGACTATTTCGAAAACACGAAGGGGGGTGTGATCCTTGCCGATACGACATCGCGCGCCCTGCATTTCTGGTCGGAAGATCAGTCGATCTACCGCCTTTACCCTACATCCGTCCCGCTTTCGGAAGAGCTGACCCGCCGAGGGAAAACTGAAATTGTCCGAAAAGCCGTCAACCCGCCATGGCGTCCGACCGCGTCGATGCTTGAACGCAACCCCGACTGGCCGAAGATGGTCGAGGGCGGGTCCAAGGACAATCCGCTGGGTGTTCGCGGACTGTATCTGTCCTGGCCTGCCTATCTGATCCACGGAACCCATGATACCCGCAAGATCGGTCGCAGGTCGTCGAACGGCTGCATCGGCCTTTACAATGAACATGTGATTGAACTGTATGATCTGGTGGATGTCGGCACTCAGGTGCTGCTGATCTAGCGGTCTGACTTTCCAACGCAAAGGTCTGCGTCGCCCGACAGGGGGGCGCAACGCGGGCCGAGGTTTGCGGGCCTGGCCAGACCAACGGCCCTCAACCCAGCAGAACCGTCGACAGCAGGTTCACGTTCAGCACGATGATCACGGCGGCGATCAGCCAGCAAAGGCCGGTCAGCCAGCGGGGGGCGACCAGTTCGCCCATCTTGGCGCGGCTGGCGGTGAACATCACCAACGGCACGATGGCGAAAGGCAACTGGAACGACAGCACCACCTGACTGAGGATCAGAAGCTCTCCCACGCCGTCGCTGCCGTAGATCAGGATCACGGCAACGGCCGGCACGATGGCAAGTCCGCGGGTGATCAGCCGCCGCGCCCAGGGCGCGATGCGCAGGCTGATGAAACCTTCCATCACGATCTGTCCGGCCATGGTGGCGGTGACGGTGGAGTTCAGCCCCGCGCACAGCAGCGCCACCCCGAACAGGATGGGTGCCAGTGACGAACCCAGCAGCGGCTCCAGCAAGAGATGCGCCTTGTCGATCTCGGCTACGTCATTCTCGCCTGCGGTATAGAAAGTGGCAGCGGCCAGGATCAGGATCGAGGCATTGATCGTCAGCGCGAACATCAGGGCGATGGTGCTGTCCCAGGTCGCCAGCCGCAGCGCCTCGCGCTTGGAGGGCAGATCGAGGCCATAGGCGCGGGTCTGCACGATGCCGGAATGCAGGTAAAGGTTGTGCGGCATCACCGTCGCCCCGATGATGCCAAGTGCCAGGTAAAGCATCGTCGGGTTGCCGATGATCTCGCGGCTGGGGGCAAAGCCTGCGATGACTTCGCCCCAGACCGGATCGGCCAGCGCGATCAGCACGACGAAACAGGCGGCGATCAGCGCCATCAGCGAGATGATCAGCGCCTCGATCCAGCGAAAGCCCTTGTTCTGCAGCCAAAGGATCAGGAACACGTCGGCGGCGGTGATGAAGATGCCGATTTCCAGCGGAATGCTGAACAGAAGGTTCAGGCCGATGGCGGTGCCGATCACCTCGGCAAGGTCGGTGGCGATGATGGCCAGTTCGGCAAAGACCCAGAGCGGGACCGACATCCATTTCGGGAAGGCGTCACGGCAGGCCTGCGCCAGATCGCGGCCCGAGGCGACCGCCAGCCTGGCGCACAGCGATTGCAAGAGGATCGCCATGATGTTCGACAGAAGGGCGACGAACAAGAGCGTGTAGCCGAAGGCCGCCCCACCCGCGAGCGAGGTCGCCCAGTTGCCAGGGTCCATGTAGCCCACCGCCACCAGGTAACCGGGGCCGATGAAGGCAAGGAACCGGCGGAAGCGGCTGGTGCCGCCGTTGCCGACCGCGATGGTGCGGAACACCTCCGAAAGCGACGGCGTCTCGCTTTCCCGCCGCCAGGCTTGAATGGACATGAGTTTCAGGGCTCCTGGCCGTGCCGCGATCTTCACCAGACTCGGCACATAAAGTTAGACGATGCTAATATTCATTGCCGCGCCTTTACTTGTCAATCCATCTCGTGCGACACATCACGGATGACCGAGCACGACCCTGCCATCCCCGCTGCGCCGCCGGACGGCCTGTCAGACCCGCGCACCGAGGCGTTTCAGGGCGCGCGCGAGGCGCGTAGCCGCGAACTTGCCGAGGACTATGTCGAACTGATCGCCGAACTGATCCTTGAACAGGGCGAAGCCCGCCCGGTGGATATCGCTGCCCGGCTTGGCGTGAAGGTCCCTACCGTCACGAAGACGCTGGACCGCCTCGCCCGGGATGGATTGATCACCCGCGCCAGATACCGTTCGGTATTCCTGACCGAGCACGGCCAGTCACTGGCAAGTGAATGTGGTCGCCGCCATGAGATCGTGCTGCGCTTCCTGCTCAGTCTCGGTCTCGACCTCGAGACTGCCAAGCGCGACGCGGAAGGTATCGAGCATCATGTCAGCGAACGCACGCTGGCCCTGCTTTCGGCCTTCGCCGACCGGTCCGGAGCCTCTGTCCGCGGCGCTTGACCGCAAGCCTCATCCCGGAAATCCCGCCTGTCTTGCTGCTGAAGAACAGTTTCTGCGTCGCATTGATCCCTGCGGCCTTCAACTCGGCGTTGGCCTGATTGATGATGGCGACGATACCTGGAAGGTTACGGTCCACTTGGCCTTGACAAGGTCAAATCCGGCCTTGCCGACGACCTGCCGGGCAAATCCAGGTCGGGCGCACCATCCTTGGCCCGTTCGGGCTGGCAGAATGGAAGCGAGGCGCCAAGGATCAGCGCTGCGATCAGGGTGATCGCACGGTCAGCATCCTTGAACATGTGCGAATGACGATCGCGCCGGATAATCAGCGCAGCCCAGACGAAATCGGTCATCACGGGCTCGGTCCTCGGGCGCGCGCGGCACACGGTTCCCCGTGCCGGTAGCGCTTCATCGCGCTTTCCGTTCCGGGTCTTGATCTTCTTCCCGGGTTTCCGGGCTCTTCCGATTCGTCTCGGATCAGCCCTGGTGCGCCTTGATGGCGGACTGAGGCGGGTCCACCTGAACGGTCACATGGTCGATGTCGTACCGGTCGTGCAGCCGCTGCACCACAAGGCCGGGCAAGGCCAGCGGATCAGCGCCCGGTTCCGGCGTCACATGCACCGTCGCGACCGTGGAATTGTCGGTCAGCACCCAGGCATGGAAATGCCCCGCCGCAGCCACCCCCGGCAGGGTCGCCAGATCGGCCTCGGCCGCGCGCGCGTCAAGGCCCTGCGGCACCGCCTGCAACAGCACCCGCAGCGAGTCCGACACCAGCGACCAGGCCGACCGAGCGGGTCGAGGATCAGCCAGCCGGTCAGCATGATCCCGATGGCGGCCAGAATCGCGCCGACCGATCCCAGAAGGTCGCCCATGACATGCAGGAACGCGCCTTTGAGGTTGGTATCGCGCTTGTCGCCGCGCGACAGATACCAGGCCCCGGCCAGGTTCACCAAAAGCCCGACGCAGGCCACCGCCAGCATCGGCCCGGCAAGGATCTCCACCGGACTGCCGATCCGGCCGACCGCTTCCCAGGTAATCCACGCGACCAGCAGCAGAAGCGAGGCCCCGTTCGCCAGCGCCGCAAGCACCCGCACCCGGTGGAAGCCATAGGTCCGCGTCGCATCCGCCGCCCGCGCCGCCACCCGGTAGGCGATCAGCGCCAGAAGCAGCGCCGCCGCGTCCGACACCATGTGCCCGCTGTCGGCGATCAGCGCCAGCGAGCCCGAGAACCAGCCGCCCACCGCCTGCACCACCGCATAGCCGGCAGTCAACCAGAACACGAGCCTGACCCGGCCAACGTTGCCCGGGTCCAGATTGCCGCCGTGATCGTGACCCTCGGCCACCGGCTTACGACTCGCGCTCGAGGTTGAACCGCAGCAGGCGCAGGGCGTTCAGCGTCACGAGGACCGTCGCACCGGTGTCGGCCAGAATTGCGATCCAGAGACCAGTCAGACCGAGGACCGAGGTCACGAGGAACACGGCCTTCAGTCCAAGCGCGATGGTCACGTTCTGGCGGATGTTGGCCATCGCCGCCCGCGAGAGCCGGATCGTGGCGGGAATGTCGGTCACCCGGTCGCGCAGGATCGCCGCATCGGCGGTTTCCAGCGCCACATCGGTGCCCGATCCCATTGCCACGCCGACCGACGCCTGCTTCAGCGCCGGCGCGTCATTGATGCCGTCGCCGATCATCATCACGCCGCCATGCTCGCTCATGTCCTTGATGAACTTGAGCTTGTCCTCGGGCAGCATGTCGGCCTGATACTCCATGCCAAGGCCGGTGGCGATGGCTGCGGCGGTCCGCGGGTTGTCTCCGGTCAGCATGATCGGCGTTATGCCCATCGCGTGCAACTGCCGGACTGCCCCGGCAGCATCCGCACGCGGCTCGTCGCGCATGGCGATCAGGCCAAGCGGGGTCTTTTCCCTGAAAACCGCAACGGCAGTCTTGCCCTCTTCCTCGAAGACCGTGGCCTGGCGCAGGCCAATCCCGTCAAGCCCGCCATTGTCCATCGCATAGCGTGGCGAGGTGACCCAGGCCTGCGCGTCGCCGACGGTGGCGACCACGCCCTTGCCCATCAGCGCCTTTGCGTCGCGTGATGCAGGCGCCGCGACGCCCGCTTCCTTGGCCTTCTGCAGGATGGCGAGGGCAAGGGGATGGCTCGACCCGGTTTCCACTCCAGCCGCGACCGCCAGAAGTTCGGCCTCGGTCGTTGCGCCGAAGACGACGACATCCGTGACCTTCGGCCGCCCATGCGTCAGCGTGCCGGTCTTGTCAAAGGCGATGCGGCTGACCTTGGAGGCGGCCTCGATCACCGCACCACCCTTCATCAACAGCCCGCGCCGCGCCCCGGTGGACATGGCCGAGGCGATGGAGGCGGGGACCGAGATGACCAGCGCGCAAGGGCAGCCGATCAGCAACAGCGCAAGGCCGCGGTAGACCCAGGTGTCCCAGGGCTGGGCGAATGCAAGCGGCGGCACCAGGACGACAAGGGCGGCGACTGCCACGATGGCCGGCATGTACCAGCGGCTGAAGCGGTCGATGAAGCGTTCGGTCGGCGCGCGCGCCTCTTCGGCCTCTTCGACCAGGCGGATGATCCGGGCGATGGTGTTGTCCTCGGGGCCCTTTGTGACCTTCACGCGAAGTGCGGCTTCGGTATTGATCGAGCCCGCGAAAACCGACTCTCCCGGCCCGCGCGTTTTCGGGATGCTTTCACCCGTCACCGGGCTTTCGTCGACGCCCGAGGTGCCTTCCGTGATCTCGCCATCGGCCGGAATCCGGTCACCGGGACGCACCAGCACGGTCTGCCCCAGAGTCAGGCTGGCGGCCGCCACCTCTCGCGTGGTGTCGCCGACAACCAGTTGTGCGGTCTTGGGAACAAGGTTCGCCAAAGCCCGGATCCCGTCTCGCGCCTTGCCGGCGGCCACGCCTTCCAGCACCTCGCCCACGGCGAAAAGAAACACCACCAGCGCCGCCTCTTCGGCAGCATTGATGAACAGCGCGCCGATGGCGGCGATGGTCATCAGGCTTTCGATGGTGAAGGGCTGACCCATCCGCAGCGCCGCAAAGGCGCGCTGCGCCACCGGGGCCACGCCGATCAGGCAAGCGGCAACGAAGGCCCACTTACCGATCTCGGGGGCAAGATACTCGATGACCCAGGCGGCACCCAGCAGCAGGGCGGTAAAGATGACCAGTCTGCCCTTGGCCGTCTGATACCAGCGCTTGCCCCGGTCGGCGGGGTCGTCATGGACATGACCGGGACTGCCATGGCCGCTATCGTCGCGCTTGGTGCTGGCCGCCTTGGGGCCGCGGTCTTGGCCGGGATGATCGTGACCAGAGGCGGCGTGGGCGGAGTGATCATGATCTTGATGCATGTCGCTCTGCTCAGGTGCGGATTGAGCCCCCGGCAAAACGAAGTCCTTCTTCGCACCGGCGGCGCGCGGCGCAATCTCATAGCCAAGCGCACGGACGGTCTTCTCGATCCTGTCCCGCCCGGTCTGTGCCTCATCCAGCGTCAAGCGCAGGCGTTCCGACATGATGCCAACCTCGACGCCGCTTACCCCCGGCAGGCGCGCCACCGCATCCTTGATCTTGGTCGCGCAGGACCCGCAGTCCATGCCCGTCACCGTCCAGTCACAGGATGTTTCGCGTGCAGCTTCCGACATCGTCATTCCTCCTGCCGCTGAGCGGGCAGTTGATTTCATCGAATCAGGAACCTAATGTCTCTAGCAACTATAGCTTCAAGGAGAATCTGATGCTGACTATCGGAAAGTTGGGCGAGGGCACCGGGGTGAAGGTACCGACGATCCGCTACTACGAGCAAATCGGCCTGCTGCCTGAGGCCGAACGCAGCGCGGGCAACCAGAGACTCTATGGCCGCAAGGCGATGGAGCGTCTGGCCTTCATCCGGCATGCGCGCGATCTGGGCTTCACGCTGGAAGCGATCCGAGACCTTCTAAGCCTGTCGGACAGACCCGACCAGTCCTGCGCTGCAGCGGATGCGATCGCGCAGGCGCAACTCATGGAAGTTGAAAGCCGCATTGCGCGCCTGACCGCGCTCAAGGCCGAACTGGAACGCATGGTCGTGCAATGCGCCGGCGGGCGCATTGCCGACTGCCGGGTGATCGAGGTGCTGGGTAACCACTCGCTTTGCGCAACGGACCATCGCCACCCGAAAAGCGAGGTGTCGCCATGAGCGTCCCCGGCGCATTACTTCCCGGCTCACGACGCCTGTTTCCTCATCTCTCGGGTCTGCGTCCTTGCGGTCTGGTCGACTACAGCCGGGGATAAAGCTTCTACATGGCCTACTCTGACCTGTCCCCGACTGCATATGTCAGCGACAGGGCGACCAGCGGGGTAGTGGATGTGGTATCCTGTATTGCGAGATCGACAGATGTCCGATCATCGATTGCGTAAGCGACCCCCGCGCCCCAATTCACGCTTGAAGACGGATCTGCGCGTCCGAAATCCGCGTAGACAGTCCAGGCGTCGGTGAGCGCGAATTCAGCGCCAAGGCTTTCGCCAAAGGTCTTTTCCGACAGATCGTAGGACACCTCACCCGAAACGGACAGCCGGTCAGTGACCGGGGCACCGAGGGAAAGCGCCAGTTCGGATGACGCCGCGTTTGTCTTGTCGTAAAAGCTTTGGGTATATCCGAGGTCGTATTCAATCCCGGAACCGGTCTCGCCCCGGTACCCCAGGGTCAGGTCCAGTTCGGCGCGATTGCCGACGTCGTCCTTCAGGTTGGTTGCCCAGAGCCCGGCGTAGAAACCGTCCTTGGCGATCTCCAGATAAGGCTGGATTGCCGGAGAATTACCGCTTTCCGACAAACCGTCCACCAGGGAGTCCGAGGTGACGGTCACGCCGCCGCCAAAAGACAGACGCTCAGCGCGAACGGTTGACGGCAGAAGAGAGGCGATCAGCGCGGTCGATGCCACGATGGATTTCATGATTGGCCTTTCAGGCAACTGGAGTTTGATTGTGGTCAACTGGGCCCGGGCCGACCGCAGGGTCGGCCCGGGCCGTGCCGGTTATTTCAGCACGACGCGTTCCTCGCCGCGCCGGGTGACGCTCATCCAGGCCACGATGACGATGATCGTGCCGAGAAACAGCGCACTGGTAATGATGGTGCCAAGGCCCATGCCGCCGTATTCGACCGGTTGCGAGAGAAGGTCACCGAAGGAGGCCCCAAGCGGTCGCGTGAAGATATAGGCCAGCCAGAAGCCCAGGATCGGATCGAGGCCGAGGAAGAAGTAGCCAAGGGTAAGCGAGGCGATGATCAGGCCGAAGAGCACGCCCGTGGCCAGATATCCAAGCCCGAAATGCTCTGCCACCAGATCACCCGCCGCCGTCCCCAAGGCGAATGTGAACAGGATCGCGAGCCAGTAGAAGGCCTCGCGCCTGGTGGTGAAGATCGCATGGATCGACAGGGTCCTCTCGGATGCGAACCAGACTGCAAAGGTCGCCGCAAGTGCCACCGTGAACAGGATCGTCGTGGTGATCAGCGAGACGCCGAAGTTGTCCACCAGATTGTCGGTCACAAGCGTGCCGACGATGCTGACCAGGACCACGGCCAGCCAGTAGGACCAGGGCACATAGCGCTTCTGGCCGAACTGCAGGACGAGCGCGCCGATCAGGACCGCCGACATGATCAGCGAGGTTGCAGGCAGGCCGAAGCCGAGGTTGACCGCCAGATAGTCAGCCGCGGTCTCCCCCATGGTCACGGCCAAGAGTTTGATCAGCCAGAATTCGGGGGTAACGGCCGGCACGCGGTTGATGGCGACCTGTCCGGCAGGGATCGGGGATTGCATGATATCGGCTCCGCCGCTGAGTTGGGTTGCAAGGCTCATTTCGACACCAGGGCCAAGGCCTGAGCCGAGAAGGCATCGGCGCGCTGGTCATCATCGGCATTGCAGCGTTCGGTGGCCTTGGTCTGGAAGTCTGTGGCAGCCGCCTTGTCCGCATCGGAAAGCTTTGCGGAAGCCAGACCATCGGTGACCGACTTCAACATGACCTCGCAGGGCAAGGCGCGACCGTTGGCATCGGTGACGGCGATGCCCGCGACCAGAACGGCATCAACCGGGGCGGCCGAAGCGGTCACTGGGCTGGTCAGCGTCACCTGCAACGCGGCAAGCGTCGTATCGACTTCCGCCGCATCCGGTGCCGACGCGCGCAGTGCCGCCAGCGCCGCATCGGCGGCATCGTCGATTGCCCCCCAGGCATTGCCATCCAGGGCGCGCAAGGTGGCCGCCTGATCATCCCAGGCGGTCTCGAGGTCCTTGATCCTCGCCCTGGCAGCGGCCATGTCCCCGGTGGCGGCGATGGCCTGAACATCGGTCACGATGGCCGTGAAGGCCGAAAGATCGCCAAGACCGGCGGAGACGCTGGCCGCCACGACAGGTCGGGTCGCATAGAGATTGAAAGCGGTGAAGGCGCCAACGGGCAACGCGATCAGCGCGGTAGCAAGAAGGATCTGTTTCATTTCCGGGAGCTCCTGTTCAGGCCAATCGGCCCTTCGGTGCCCCGTCTAGGTGGACTGCCATACCGCAGTATTTCTTGCGACTTACAGATTTGTATGGTTACCGCGAACCCTGTGAGAGACCGCCACGCGAGGTCTTGGACGACCATCACGCACTCGGAAGCCCGTCATGCGCATATTACTGATAGAGGACGATCCCGCCGCCGCAGATTATGTCTCGCGGGGCCTGTCCGAGAACGGACACGTCTGCGACGTGCTGGCAGAGGGCACGGATGGCCTCTTTCAGGCCACGCGCGAAAGCTACGACGTCCTCGTGGTCGACCGGATGATCCCGGGTCTGGACGGGTTGTCGCTGGTCCGGGCGCTCCGTGCGGCGGGGCGGAAGACGCCGGTCTTGTTCCTTACCGCGCTGGGCGGCATCGACGACCGCGTTGAAGGTCTGGAGGCGGGCGGCGACGATTATCTGACCAAGCCCTTTGCTTTTGCCGAGCTCCTGGCGCGCGTCAACGCGCTGGCGCGGCGTCCTCCGGTGCAGGAGGTAAAGACCGTCCTGCGGGTCGCGGATCTGGAACTCGACCTGATGCGGCGGACGGCGACACGCGCGGGTCAGCCCATCGACCTTTTGCCCAAGGAGTTCACCTTGCTGGAAGTGCTGATGCGCAACGAAGGCCGGGTGGTGACACGCACGATGCTGCTGGAACGGGTGTGGGACTTCCATTTCGATCCGAAGACCTCTGTCGTGGAAACCCACATCAGCCGGTTGCGCGCCAAGATCGACAAACCCTTCGCCGTGGCCCTGCTGCACACGGTCAAGAACATGGGCTATTCCCTCCATGCGCCCCGCTGACCTTTGGCGGCACAGCTCGTTCCGCCTGGCGATTGGCGTATCGCTGTTCGTCGTCACCACACTGATGCTGGCAAGCGGCGTTGGCTACGGGCTGATGAAATCCCAGCTTGCCGCGCGGCAGGACGCGCGCGTTACCGAGATCTTCGCGGCCATCGAACGCACAATTCTGGAGGGAGACGAGGATGACTTGATCGAGGCTGTGGATGCCCGCATTCAGGCCAGCCCGGACCGTGCAACCGCCTATGGTCTGCGAAGCCTCGACGGCAGGCTTCTTGCCAGCAACATGGGTGATGTCGTCGTGCCGGCGGGCTGGTCGACGATCGAAGCCGACCGCATCGGTGTCGCCACCGATTATCCCTATCGCGTCTTCTCTGGCGAAGCCGGGACCTATACCCTGACGGTCGGGTTGACCAATGCCGATCTGGATGACCTGCAGGAGATCGTGCTGGCGGCTTTCGGATGGGCCGCTCTTGCATCTCTGTTGGCGACTGTGGGCGCTGCGATGGTTCTGGCTTCGCGGGTGCAAAGCCGGATAGCGGAAGCCGAGGCGGCTGCCGCCCGCGTCGCGCAGGGAGATCTCTTGGCCCGGTTGCCGATCACCGGGCGCGGCGACGATCTGGACCGGATTTCCCAAGCGGTCAACGCCGCATTGGAGCGGCTTTCCTCCCTTGTCGAAGCGATGCGGCAGGTCAGCGCCGACATTGCACATGATCTGCGCACTCCGCTCAACCGGCTGCGCATCCACATCGAGGGTGCCGCCCGCAAATCCGCATCCGGCCAGACTGCCGAAGACGACCTCGCCGAGGCTCTTGCGCAAAGCGAGATGATTGACCAGACCTTTTCAGCCCTGCTGCGCATCGCCCAGATCGAGGCGCGGTCGAGGCGCGAAAAGTTCGCTCCGGTCGATCTGGCAGTCGTGATTGCGGACCTGGCCGATGTCTATGCCGAGGTGGCCGAGGATGCGGGCATGACCCTCTCAACCGACGCCGCCAGTCCTGCCTGGGTGATGGGGGACCGCGAGCTCCTCACGCAGGGGTTCGCCAACCTGATCGAAAACGCGATCCGACATTGCCCGCCCGGAACGGCGATCCATTGTGCGGTGCAGGCCATCGGCAACCATGTGACCGGCTCGATCCTTGACACAGGTTCGGGCATACCGGCAGGAGAGCGGGAAAAGGTGCTCCGCCGTCTCTACCGGCTTGAGAGCAGCCGCACGACTGCCGGGAGTGGGCTTGGGCTTGCGCTCGTCAAGGCGGTTGCAGACCTGCATGGCGCCGATCTGTCCCTAAGTGATGCCAGGCCCGGGCTGCGCGTCGAATTGCGGTTTGCCGCTTTGCATAATGCACGCTGACCCGGGGCATTGCGGGTTTCGTGGATTTTCCGGGCGCGCATCGGGCGCTTGCGGTCCTCTTTTCCGTCCCCGTGGTCTTTGGAGAGGCCATGATCATTGGCCCTTTCGTGCGGTCAACCCGATCCGGCGTCAGCCTTTCAACCAGGTTACAAATCTGTAAGGTCGCAGGCCGCTGGCGAGGTTGTGCAGCCGAAGGTCGGCAGGGCACAGTGCTGGTGTTCTTCATCAACTTCCGTGTCAAGGCCGCGAGCATGCCCGAACCCACCCGCAGCAGGATTCCGACCGGCATCTGGGTGCTGGGCTTCGTCAGCCTGCTGATGGATGTCTCCTCCGAGATGATCCACAGCCTGTTGCCGCTGTTTCTGGTCACCTCGCTCGGGGCCAGCGCGCTTGTCATCGGCCTGATCGAGGGGGTGGCCGAGGCGACCGCCCTGATCGTCAAGGTGTTCTCTGGCGTGCTCAGCGACTGGTTCGGCCGGCGCAAGGGCCTGGCACTGATCGGATATGGTCTTGGCGCGATCACCAAACCGCTGTTCGCGCTGGCTCCGGGCGCGGGGTTGGTGCTGACCGCGCGGCTCCTCGACCGCGTGGGCAAGGGCATCCGCGGCGCGCCCCGCGATGCGCTCGTCGCCGACATTGCCCCGCCAGAGCTGCGCGGTGCGGCGTTCGGCCTGCGCCAGTCGCTGGATACCGTCGGCGCGTTTGTCGGCCCGTTGCTGGCGGTGGGTCTGATGCTGTTGTGGTCAAACGACTTTCAGGCCGTGTTCTGGGTCGCGGTGATCCCCGCCGCGATGTCCGTGGCCCTGCTGGCCTTCGGACTGAAGGAGCCACAGTCAAAGCCTGGGGCCGTGCGGCAGAACCCGATCCGGCGAGCCAACCTCGCCCGCCTTCCGGCTGCTTACTGGCAGGTGGTCGGGATCGGTGCCATCTTCACGCTGGCCCGCTTCAGCGAGGCGTTCCTCGTCTTGCGCGCTCAGCAAAGCGGCATCCCGCTGGCCACGGTTCCCTTGGTCATGGTGGCGATGAACGTGGTCTATGCCCTTGCGGCCTACCCCTTGGGCCGCCTGTCGGATCGGGTCAGCCACAGATCCCTGTTGATCGGGGGGCTTGCCCTGCTGATCCTGGCCGACCTCATCCTGGCAAGTTCGGCGCATTGGGCCGTGGTCCTTGCCGGTGTCGCGGTCTGGGGCGTGCACATGGGCATGACTCAAGGCCTCCTGGCCGTCATGGTGGCCGACACCGCCCCGGCCGATCTGCGCGGCACGGCGTACGGGTTTTTCAATCTGGTCAGCGGCGTCGCGCTTCTGGTCGCAAGCCTGGTCGCCGGGCTTCTGTGGGACAGCGTCGGCGCCCCGGCGACCTTTCTGACCGGCGCTGCGTTCAGCGCCCTCGCCCTCCTCCTGCTGGTCAAGCGCGGCGGAAATCTGCCGACCTTTCCTGCGCCCTGAGGATGTAAGATCGCTGAAAGCCGGGTGTAAGATCGCGCACCCATCTGTCTTCCATCAGGCCGCAACCCGTGGCCATGATTGACTGGAGAGACACATGAAAAAGAAACGTTCCATGGCAACCGTTGGCGCACTCATGGCGCTTTCCCTGATGTCCGGCAATTCGGCGTTCGCCGAAACCAAAGGCACCGAAGATCCGATGGAAGAAGCGCAAGCCTTCCTTACCTCGCCGACCAGCATGTCGCAGGCGATTGCCGCCGCCGAGGCGGCAGCGGGCGGGAAGGTGTCGGGCATCGAATTCCAGAGCGGGGAGGACGGTGCGCCTGACCTGATCATGGCCGATGTGGTCCTTGCGGACGGCACCGAGAAGACCGTCGCGATCAACCCGGCCGATGGCAAGGTGATGAAGGTCAGCCTGGACGAGAATGATCAGGAGGATGAAGACGACAGCGAAATCGGTGACGACGAGCAGGATGGCGAAAACGCCGACAACTGATCTTGGAGCCGGAGACTGGAGAGGCGGTGCCGCGAGGCGCCGCCTTTTCCTTTTGTCTGAATTCACCCGCAGAAAAAGCCTGCATTACAGAACTGTAAGTCGGGCGAAAGGCGGCTGCGGTGCAGGGCGTAAACACAGGGTCCATCAGAAACTCGTCCTCGCCACCCCGAAAAGGAACCAGACAATGTCAGAACCCCTGATCCGGTTGGACCGGCTAACCCAATCCTTCGACGGGGTGACTGCCGTCGACGCCCTGTCGATGGACATCGAAAAGGGCGAGATCTTCGGCTTTCTCGGTCACAATGGCGCGGGCAAGACGACGACCATCCAGATGCTGACCACCCTGGCGCGTCCGGCGTCCGGCACGGCCACGGTCGCTGGATACGATATCAACAAAGACCCTCTGGAAGTGCGTCGCCGGATTGGCTACGTCCCTGAAAACGTGCGGCTTTACGACACCCTGACCGCTGCCGAGAACCTCGTGTTCTTCGCGCGGCTTTCCGGGGTCGACGCGCCTGCGCGCCGCGTCAGACAGGTGCTTGAGCTGCTGGATTGCACCTATCTGGCGGACAAACGGGTCGGCGGATTTTCAAAAGGCATGCGGCAGCGCGTCGGCCTGGCGCAGGCGATCCTGCATGATCCTGCCGTGCTGTTCCTGGACGAGCCGACCTCGGGCCTTGACCCTATGGGCATCAAGATGCTGCGCGATCTGGTGATGCGCCTGAACACCGAGTTCGGGATGACCATCTTCATGAACACCCATCTGATTTCCGAGATTGCCAAGACCTGCACCAGCATTGCGGTGCTGAGCCACGGCAAGCTGGTGTTCCACGACCGGATCGACGCCGTGACCGCCCGTTATGGCGACGATGCGGCCTTGGAGGAACTTTATCTGTCGCTGACTCCGGTCGGTCGTCTGGCCGAGGTGGCGTGATGCAAGCCGCGCCCTCACCCGGCTGGCTGATCGCCCGCCAATCCGCAAGCTTCGTACTGCGCGAACGAACCGTGGCACTTCTGTCGGGGATGTTCGTCGTACTTGTGCTGATTTCAGCCTGGCTCGGCTGGTCCGCCACCTCGACCGTCAACCGCATCTACCTGGATGCGGCGGCCTTTCTGCAAAAGTCAGGTCAGCCGGTGCCGTCGAACCCGGTGCTGGACATCTCGCCGCTGTCATTGCTGCGCAACATGTCGGTTTACGTGGCGCTGATCGGGGCTCTGTCGGCCATCGTGATCGGCAATCGCCTGGTCGGTCTTGATCGCAAGGCGGGGGTTCTGCCGCTGATCGGCATTCGCCCCTTGGGCCGCAACGCCTATGCGGCAGGCAAGATTGCCGCCCTGGCAGGGTTGATCCTGGCCCTGGGCGCGGTGGCCGGAGCGGTGGCGGTGGCGACCTTTCTGGTGCTGCCAGCCATCACGCTGACCGGCCTGCAATGGACGCAACTGGCCGGGTTCATGGCCGTGACCACGCTTTACATGGCCATCTTCGGCCTGATCGGTCTTGCTGCCGGGGCCGGTGCCCGGTCGGAGACCGTCGGGCTGTTGCTGCCCGTCACCCTCTGGCTGACCCTGACCTTCATCCTGCCGCAGCTGACCGCAAACCTGAACCCGACGGCCGCGATCAATCCGATCTCGGCGCTGGCCATCCCGCCCGACACCAGCTTTTTCCACTGGGCAGCCGTCGTTCTTGGCCCCGTCTCGCTGGCCGACGCCTACAAGTTCGCCTCGGCGGGACTGCTCGACTACCTGCCGCAGGGCATCGCCTCGCCGTCCTTCATCCCGCCGGTCATGACGCTGATCCTTGCCACAGCCGTGGCTGCTGCCTTTGCCTGGCGCGCACTGACCCGGCTTTCCATGACCGAAGGAGAGTACAATGTCTGACGCCGCCCTGATCCCCGCCCGGTTGACCCCGACCCCCGTCCGCACCATCGCCGCCAAGGATATCCGCGATGCGTTGCGCGACCGGTTCATCCTGATCGTCACCGCCTTTCTGGGCCTTGCAGCCCTGGTGGCCCTTGTGACGGGTGCCATTGCCCTGCGCAGCGATGTCGCCACCTACGAGGCGGCGAAGGCCACGCTGCTGGCGCTTGGGAAATCCGCCGATGCGATCAAGGCACCCGAGTTCTACCCGCTCCGCCTGCTGCGCGGCGCGATCGAGCAGATCGAGATCATCGGGGCCGCCATCGCCATCCTGATCGGCTACCGCTCGGCTGCCAGCGAACGCGGACGCCAGACGCTGGCGCTGATGCTGACGCGCCCGATGCGCCGGTGGCAGTTCGTGGCGGGCAAGGCCCTGGCCGGGATCGGCCTTCTGGCGGGTGGGTTAGCCCTGGTGCTGGGCGGGCTGACACTTGTCCTGCACTTCATGTCCGGCATTGGTCTGGGCGCGGACGACCTTCTGCGCATTGCCGTCGTCTGGGGCGTGGCCGTCGCCTATACGGCCTGCTTCTTCCTGGTCAGCTTCATCCTGTCGCTGCACATGAAGCAGCCCAGCCACGCTCTGCTGGTGGCCTTCGCGGTCTGGCTGACGCTGGTTCTGATCGCCCCCCAGATCGGCGATACGCTCGACCCCGACAATCAGGTGGCCGGCGGCGTGTTCAAGCAGTTGAACATCGCCAAGCCCGATCAGGTCGAGATCATGAAGGGTTTCGCCACCTTCGAGACGGTGCGCGGCGGCATCGAGCAGGCCTCTGTCACCAAGCATTTCGAGCGGTTCACCTTCGCCGTCCTGGGCATCAAGGCGACCTATGCCGGCATGCCGCTTGGCCCGATCCTGACCGAGATGCGGGGCAATCTCATCTGGATCTTTCTAACTGCCCTCGGGCTCATCGCGATTGCGCTGGCCCTTCCCCTCAACCCCGACCGGCTTGCAAAAGCCTGATTTCAAAGGAACCGAACCATGACCCTCAAGAAACACGTCTCGACGCTTGCGCTTGTCTCCATCCTTGGGCTGACGCTGGCCAACCCCGGGTTTTCGCAGACCGCAACCGATACGGATGGCGACGGTGTGCCCGATGCGGCAGAGGCGCTGCTTGGCACCGATCCGATGGTCGCCGACACCGATGGCGACGGTCCGAGCGATCTGGCAGACACCGACCCCGCCTTCATGGCAAACCCGCTCGACATGACGGGTGCGCCTGCCCCCTTCGCGATCAAGGAGGCGCTGGTTGAGAACAACTATGACTATGCCGCGAAGAAGGACGCGACCGACCATCTGGAGCTTCTGGTGACCAATTCGGGCAGCATGGATCTGTCCGGCTTTTCGATCTACTACAGCATGACCGATGCCGATACGGGCAAGGTCGAGGGCACGTTCCGCAAGCTTGACGGCTTCAGCGTTCCCGCCGGCGGCGAGGCGCGGATTCACTTCGATGACGGAACCGTTGCCGGGCATTTCCGCGCCAACCCGAACTCGATCTACCTCACCAGCCAGGCGGCGAAGGCCGTCAGCGTCGTTCTGAAAGCTGACGGCTTTGCGCCGGTCAGTGTCGATGTCGCCAAGGACAAGGGCGGTGCGGAAGCTGCCGACTAAGGTCTGTCTGGTAAGCCACCCCCCACCGTCTGGGCAGGAGTCCGGGTGGGGGTTGAAGACACTGCGGCAGAATAGCCAAGGCGCGCCAAAATTCTTCGC